>NZ_JBQQCE010000128.1:0-22138 GCF_052245645.1 Streptomyces sp. KR55
GAGTTCCGGTTCGGGCAGCGCGTCCGCGATGGCGCGTGCGCCGTGCAGGCCCCAGGCGTCCCGTGCCTCGTCGGCCCCGACGAAGACAACGTAGGCCCGGCGAGCCAGGTCCAGTAGGACGCGCGGACCGTCGGTGTCGCGCCACAGCCCCGGCCGGAAGTTGACGTCGAAGGTGACGAGCGGCCGGTCCGGCCGGGGTTCGGTCAGTTCCCACATGAGGTCGAGGCAGTCCGCGGACAGCGCCGGCGTGATGCCGGAGAGGTGCAGCACCCGCCCCGCCCGCACCGCAGTGAGGTCCGTGTTGTCGACCCCCATTGCGGACGCGGCCGACCCCGCCCGGTAGTACGCCACCTCGTGCGCGTCAGTCGACCTGTCCCCGGCGGTACGGAAGTAAACCCCCGTCGGCCGCGCCGGATCCCGTCGTACGGACGCGACGTCGACGCCGTAGGAATCGATCGCCTCGACCAGGTGGTCGCCGAAGCCGTCGGCGCCGACCCGGCTGACCCAGCGCGCCGAGTGTCCGGCGGCGGCCAGCATGCAGGCCACGTTGGATTCGGCGCCGCCGATGGCGCGGTCGAAGGAGGGGACGTCGGCGAGGCGGCCCGGGCGGGAGGGCAGGAAGGTGACCATGGACTCGCCGAGCGCGACGACGTCCACGACGTCGGGGGCGGTGGTGGGGCCGGTGGCGGTCACGATGGTCGGGACTCCTCGTCGTCTCGCGGGCCGGCGGCTCCGTTGACCCCGCGTTGGCCGAGATGTTAGACAGCGGTAAGCGATATACGCAATGAACGTTGCGCTACATGCAACGCACCTGATGAGGGAGGCCCCATGGCCGGAGAAGCGCTCGCCCGCCTCGCCGAGGAACGCGTTGACCACCGCTTCAAGGGCCTCCCGCCGGACGCCGACGGGCTGACGGTCGGCGAGCTGGCCGCCCAGCGCCGCAACCTGTTCACCGACGGCTTCACCACGCCCGTCCTGGCCCTGTCCGCCGAGCACCTGGAGCACAACCTCGCGCTCATGGCGCGGTACGCGAGCCGGCACGGCCTCGCCTTCGCCCCGCACGGCAAGACCTCCATGGCCCCGCAGCTCTTCCACCGCCAGGTCGAACGCGGCGCGTGGGGCATCACGCTCGCCGTGCCGCACCAGGTGCGGGTGGCGCGGGCGTTCGGCGTCCGGCGGATCTTCCTCGCGAACGAGCTGGTGGACGCCGCGGCCCTGCGCTGGATCGCCGCGGAACTGGCCGCCGACCCGGACTTCCGTTTCATCTGTTACGTCGACTCCGTGCGCGGTGCGGAGCAGATGGCCGCGGCCCTGCACGGGAGCCCCCGTCCCGTGGACGTCGTGGTGGAGCTGGCCGCCGGTGACGGCGCCCGCACCGGGGCCCGTACGGAGGCGGAGTGCGCGGCGATCGCGGAGGCGGTGGCGGCCGTACCCGCCCTGCGTCTGGTCGGCGTCGCGGGCTACGAGGGCGAGGTGCCGCAGGCGACCCCGGAGCGGGTGCACGCCTGGCTGCGCAGGCTGGTGGCGCTGGCCGCTGACTTCGACAAGGCCGGACGATTCCAGGGCCTGGACGAGATCGTCATCAGTGCTGGTGGCAGCGCCTGGTTCGACGCGGTGGCCGACGTGTTCGCCGAGGTCCCCGAACTGACCGCCCCCGTACTGAAGTTGCTGCGCTCGGGCGCGTACGTCTCGCACGACGACGGCCACTACCGCAAGCTGACCCCCTTCACCCGCGTCCCGGAGGAGGGCGCCCTGGAGCCCGCGTTCCGCCTGTGGGCGCAGGTCGTCTCCCGCCCCTCCCCCGAGCAGGCCTTCGTCAACGCGGGCAAGCGGGACGCGGCCTACGACCTGGACCTGCCCTTCGCCCAGGTGGTGCGCCGCGACGGTGCCGAGCGCCCGGCGACCGGCATCGAGGTCACCGCCCTGTCCGACCAGCACGCCTGGCTGCGCACCGCGCCGGAGGCGGATCTGGAGGTCGGGGACTGGCTCGGCATGGGCCTGTCCCACCCGTGCACGTCGTTCGACAAGTGGCAGCTGATCCCGGTGGCCGAGGCGGACGGCACGGTCGTCGAGTACATCCGTACGTTCTTCTAGGAGGCCCGGCATGGAAGACCTCGTCATCCGTGACGCGGACGTCGTGGACGGCAGCGGCGTCCCCGCGTACCGCGCCGATGTGGTGGTGAACGACGGCCGGATCGTCTCGATCGTCAAGGAGGCAGCGGCGGCGGGCTGCCAACGACCCGGTGCGGTGCGGGAGTTGGATGCCGAGGGTCTGGTCCTCTCGCCCGGCTTCATCGACATGCACGCACACAGCGACCTGGCCCTCCTGCGCGACCCCGACCACAGCGCGAAGGCCGCGCAAGGGGTGACCCTGGAGGTCATCGGCCAGGACGGGCTGTCGTACGCCCCGGTCGACGACCGCACCCTCGCCGAGGTCCGCCGCGCCATCACCGGCTGGAACGGGTACGGCGACGACATCGACTTCGACTGGCGGTCGGTCGGCGAGTACCTGGACCGTCTGGACCGCGGGTTCGACGGCCGGGGCATCGCGGTCAACGCCGCGTATCTGATCCCGCAGGGCACGGTCCGGGCGCTCGCGGTCGGCTGGGAGGACCGGGAGGCCACGCCGGAAGAGCTGGACCGGATGCGGCAGTTGGTCGCCGAGGGCCTGGAGCAGGGCGCGGTCGGCATGTCGTCCGGGCTGACCTACACGCCCGGCATGTACGCCGAGGACGCCGAACTGACCGAGCTGTGCCGGGTGGTGGCGGCCTACGGCGGTTACTACTGCCCGCATCACCGCTCGTACGGCGCGGGGGCGCTGGAGGCGTACGAGGAGATGGTGGCGCTGACCCGGGAGGCGGGCTGTCCGCTCCACCTCGCCCACGCCACCATGAACTTCGGCGTGAACAAGGGCCGCGCGCCGGAGCTGCTGTCCCTCCTGGACGAGGCGCTCGCCGCCGGGGCGGACATCAGCCTGGACACCTACCCCTACACCCCCGGCTGCACCACCCTCGTGGCGCTGCTGCCGAGCTGGGCGAGCGAGGGCGGCCCGGAGGAGATCCTGCGGCGGCTGACGGACGAGGAGAGCGCCGAGCGGATCCGCTACGACCTGGAGGTGACCGGCGCGGACGGCTGCCACGGCGTGCCCGTCGAGTGGGACACGATCGAGATCTCGGGCGTGACCGACCCCGCCCTCGGCGCCTACGTCGGCCGTACGGTCGAGGACTCCGCGGCGCTGCGCGGCGAGGCCCCCTGGGTCACGGCCCGTCGGCTGCTGGTCGAGGACCGGCTGGGCCCGACGATCCTCCAGCACGTCGGCCACGAGGAGAACGTGCAGGCGATCATGCGGCACCCGGTGCACACCGGCGGCTCCGACGGCATCCTCCAGGGCGCGAAGCCGCACCCGCGCGCGTACGGCACGTTCCCGCACTACCTCGGCCGGTACGTACGGGAGCTGGGGGTGCTGTCGCTGGAGGAGTGCGTGGCCCACCTCACCTCGCGCCCGGCGGCGCGGCTGCGGCTGCCGGACCGCGGGCTGGTCCGCGAGGGGTACCGGGCCGACCTGGTCCTCTTCGACCCGGCGACCGTGGCGGCGGGCTCCACCTTCGAGCAGCCCCGCATCCTCCCGACGGGCATCCCGCATGTGCTGGTCGACGGCCGGTTCGTGATCGAGGACGGCCGGCGCACGGACGTACTGGCGGGGCGGGCGGTCCGCCGTACTCCGGTGTGACCGCCCGCCCGTCGCGTTCCTACGGCTTGGGCAGGGTGCAGCCGCTCGCCGACAGGTCGAGCTTGTTGTCGATCCCGAAGCAGGCGGCGAGCTGGTAGGTCTGCTGGGCGTAGTTGATGCCCTGGCGGACGGTGACGTTGCCGTTCGCGTCGACCTCGCAGGGGTTGTTCATCGTGCAGCGCTCACCGTCCTCGTTGCCGGTGTTGTTGACGGCGACGACGCGGCCGGTGCTCTGGTCGACGACGGGCGAACCCGACGTACCGCCGATGGTGTCGCAGGCGGAGGTGTAACGGACGGAGTCCTTCCAGGTCCAGTCGGCCTCCTTCAGGCTGTGCGCGAAGCCGTCTATGGAGCAGTTGTAGATCCGCTTCCAGTAGCCGGAGACGACGCTGATGGCGGTGCCGGCGGCCGGGCGCGTGTCGCTGAGCGTCAGGGGGTTGATGCCGTACGAGCTGCTGATCTGCGCGTAGGTGGTGGTGAGCTGGTAGACCGCCACGTCCGTGTCGGTCATCGTCGAGTAGGCGATCTTGTTGGCGCGCAGGGTCGCGATCCGCGAACCGGAGGAGTTCAGCAGGCCGAAGCTGCGGCTGGAGGCCTGGTCGACGACGACCTCGCCGGGGCCGGGGAAGCCGGACTCCAGGCAGTGGCCGTTGGTCATCACGAGTGCCGGGTCGTTGTCCTCGGAGTCCGGCATGCGGACGACGGAGCCGGAGCAGTTGCTGAGCGAGACGGTGCCGGCGAAGTCGACGGCCTGGGCCGACGGTGCGGTGAGCCGGGACACGCTCGCCGTGGTGGACGTGACCACGTCGTGGACCACGGACGTGATCGTGTCCGTGTCCGCGGCCGTGCTCGAGCCCGTGGGGGTGGGCTCGGCCGCGACCGCGGGGGCCGCGCCGGCCCCGGCTATCGCCAGGGCCGAGAGCGCGACGACGAGAGGTTTTCTCATGTGTGGGGGTCCCCTCTTGCGACGAGGGCGACCGGAAATCTTCCGGTCGCCCGCAGGTTTGTCATGCGCATTGTGATGCCGCGCATGCGAGGGGACAAGGAGTTGTTCCTGGCCGGGGACCGTTTCACGCCGGACGTCGCCGGATCTCCACGATCACCGCATGAGATCACCGCACGACGGCGGCTGCTCGGCGGCTACTTGGGGCCCTTGGTGCCGCCCTGCCCTTGTCCCGGATTGTCCTTCGACCGGCCCGGGGGTGGGGTGGCCGTGACGGGAGCGGAGGTCGTGGGCGCGTCGGCGGTGGGGGACCCGGTCGAGGGGTTCTTCGTCGTCGTCCCTGCCGGGGCGGAGCCGCTCGCCGAGGGGGACGGGGCGGCGGACGCCGAGTCGGACGACTCCCCGGTGCCCGACGGGCCGTCGGCCCGCGCCGCGTCCGACGCCGATGCCCGGCCCGGTTCCTTGGGCGCCGCGGACTCCTCGGACTCCCCCGTCGTGGCCCCCGTGCGGTCACCCTTGCCCTGGGTGCCGGACGGCGACCCCGAGAAGGAGAACCCGGCGATCAGCGCGGCCGCCTAGACGGCACCCACCGCTCCTGCAGCCACCGCCACGCGGCGCGAGCGCCAGGGACCGGGCTTGCGCCTGGAACGCCGACCGGAACCGTGCCGGTGGGAGTCCGCGCCGGCGCGGACGTCTCCCCGGCCCTCGCCGATCACACCACCCTCACCGTTCTCGCCGTCCGCCACCGGAGGCAGCTCGCGCGTCTCGTCGTACGCGTTCTGCCAACCGTGGGCGGCCGCCGGATCGGCGTACTCGTCGTACGCCGGCGACGGGGCGGCCTGCGGGTGGTACACGTTCGGCGGCCCCGCGGGCTCGTAAGCACCGTTCGCCCCGTTGCCGTAATGAGGTGGCGTGGACATGGCCGTGCATTCTAGGGACGGGAGGGGGTGGCGGGACAGCGTTCGGCGATAACCACCCAAACCGCCGCGTCTCATGTGGCGGAAAGCACGAGCCGTGCGGCGTTACCCCGCCGTAAGCTCCCTGACATGCAGGTGATCCAGTCGACGAAGCTCGCCAACGTCTGTTACGAGATCCGGGGCCCGGTACTCGAGGAGGCGATGCGGCTCGAGGCGGCCGGACACCGCATCCTCAAGCTGAACACCGGCAACCCGGCGGCCTTCGGCTTCGAGTGTCCGCCGGAGATCCTGGAGGACATCCTCCGCAACGTCTCCACGGCCCACGGCTACGGCGACGCCAAGGGCCTGCTGGCCGCACGCCGGGCGGTCGTCATGCACAACCAGACACTCGGTATCGAGACGGACGTCGAGCACGTCTTCATCGGCAACGGCGTCTCCGAGCTGATCACCATGGCGATGCAGGGCCTGCTGGACGACGGGGACGAGGTCCTCGTACCGGCCCCGGACTACCCCCTGTGGACGGCGGCGGTCTCCCTCGCCGGCGGTACCGCGGTCCACTACCGCTGCGACGAGCAGTCCGACTGGATGCCGGACCTCGCCGACGTCGAGCGCAAGGTCACCGACCGCACCAAGGCGCTCGTCATCATCAACCCGAACAACCCGACCGGCGCGGTCTACGACGAGGCGATGCTCAAGGGCCTGACGGACATCGCCCGCCGCCACAACCTGCTGGTCTGCTCGGACGAGATCTACGACAAGATCCTCTACGACGGCGCCACGCACACCCCCACCGCGGCGGTCGCCCCCGACCTGCTCACCCTCACCTTCAACGGCATGTCGAAGGCATACCGGGTGGCCGGCTACCGGGTCGGCTGGATGTCGATCTCCGGCCCGCGCGCCCACGCCGACTCCTACATCGAGGGCCTGACGATCCTGGCGAACATGCGTCTGTGCGCGAACATGCCGGGCCAGCACGGGGTCGTCGCCGCGCTGAGCGGACGCCAGTCGATCAACGACCTCGTGCTGCCGGGCGGGCGCCTGCGCGAGCAGATGGACCTGGCCTACGAGATGCTGACGCAGATCCCCGGCGTCACCTGCGTCCGCCCCAAGGGGGCGCTGTATCTCTTCCCGCGTCTCGACCCCAAGGTCTTCAAGATCAAGGACGACCGCCGGATGGTCCTGGACCTGCTGCGCCGGGAGAAGATCATGGTCGTCCACGGCACGGGCTTCAACTGGCCGGAACCGGACCACTTCCGGGTCGTGACGCTCCCGACGGTCGTTGATCTACGGGACGCGGTCGGCAGGATCGGCACGTTCCTGGACGGCTACAGCCAGCACTGACGCTCACGCTGCGTGGACAATCGGCTCACTTTTGTGAACGGGCTCAACTTTAGACGAAATCCAAGCTAGGATGGCTTCTGCGAAGCACAGGAGGCCATCCCATGTACGAGCCGATCCGCACCAAGTCGGTCCACACGACGATGGCCGACAGCACCACCGACTTCCCCCACCGGTCCCGTGAGGAAGAGCTGGACATCCAGCTCGCGGGCCATCTCGCGGCACTGCTCGCCGTCACCGACGAGCTGCGCGCGCTGGCCCCGTCCGCCGACCTGGACACCGCGGCCACCCGGCTCGCCGACCAGGTGGCCCGGCTGCGGGGAGGAGCCGCGCCGGCCCGCACGTCGGTGACCACGACCACCGCCGAGCCCCATCTCGCCGCCCTGCACCGACGCGCCCACACCCTCGCGGGCCGCGCCCTGGTCGTCGCGGCATCCCGCGCGGACACGGCGGCGGCGATCCTCACGGCGGAACGCATGGACGCGCATGCCGCTGCGCTGGAGCCCCGCGAGGTCGCGTCCCGCTAAGGTCCACTGGGGCGCCTTTCGCCGTGGGGTGCTTTGTTGTTCGGCGGCTGCGGGTTGAGTGTGGCTGGTCGCGCCCACGGTGGGGGTCCCCCGCTCGAGCGCAGCCGAGAGTGGGGGAGGAGCCGCATATTGATTGCAGCCCCGCGTCCCTTCAGGGCGTTGTGGTTACCCCAGCTCGTAACTGAAGGCGTAGGGGAACGGTGATTCCCCGGGGCGGTAGGTGAAGTTGCCGGTTCCGCGCAGGCCTGTCAGTTCGCCGGTGCCCGTCTGCGGCACCACCTCGAAGGTGCAGTGGACGGTGCCGTCGGGCTCGAAGGAGCCGCGCTGTTCGATGACGAAGGCGCCCTCGCGTCCGTCGAGCCGGCCGGTCAGCAGCTCCATGCCCGTGAAGGTGCCGGTCTTCTCGGTGACGTAGGCGATGGTGTACTCGCAGGTCGTACGGTCGGCCTCGATGCCGCCGGTGAAGTTGTTGGTGACGGAGGCACGGGCGAGCCTCGGCCGGGCTTCGGCCGAACCCACCGCGGTCTCCTCCCAGTTGGCGTAGGCGATGTGTCCGGTGATGTGCACGGGCATGGGTGTCCCTTCGGTCGGCCGCACGGAGGCGGGCGGTTGCGTGCCCAGCCTGGACGCCATACCTGACACCTTCTGTCAGGTACGGCGGGACAATGCCGCCATGCGTGCCGACCGGCTTCTCGCCCTGCTCCTGCTGCTCCAGAACCGGGGGCGGATGACCGCCCCCGAGCTCGCCTCGGAGCTGGAGGTGTCCGTCCGTACGGTCTACCGGGACATCGAAGCGCTCAACGCCTCCGGCGTACCGGTCCTTACCGAGCGGGGCCCCACCGGCGGCTACCGCCTCATGGACGGCTACCGCACACGACTGACCGGACTCACCGACGGCGAGGCCGACGCTCTCTTCCTGGTCGGGGCACCGGGTCCGGCGCGGGAGCTGGGCCTGGGTGCGGTGCTGGCGACCGCTCAGCTGAAACTGCAGGCCGCCCTTCCCGGCGAACTGGCCGAGCGGACCCGGCGAGTTCAGGACCGGTTCCACCTCGACGCGCGGGGGTGGTTCAGGGATGCCGATCCGGTTCCGTATCTCGCACAGGTCGCTCAGGCGGTGTGGGAACAGCGGGTGCTGCGCGCCCACTACCGACGCTGGCGCGGCGAGGTGCACCGGTCACTGCACCCTCTCGGCATCGTCCTCAAGGGCGGCATCTGGTACCTGGTGGCGCTCGCGGACGGGACACCACGGACCTACCGCGTCTCACGCCTGCTGGCTGTGGACCTCACCGACGACGCCTTCGAGCGTCCCGCCGGATTCGACCTGGCCGCCTTCTGGGAGGAGACCTCACGGCGCCTGGAGGACACCTTGCACCAGGGGACCGCACGGCTGCGGATCTCCCCTCGCGCACAGCGGCTGCTGCCGATGCAGTTCGGCGCGGCCGGCACCCGGGCACTGGACAGCGCCGGACCGCCGGACCGGGAGGGCTGGGTGGAGGTGGAGATGCCGGTCGAGACACAGTCCGTCGCGGTGAGCGACCTGCTGAGGCTGGGTACGGAAGCGGAGGTATTGGGCCCGCCCGAGCTGCGGGGAGCCGTCGCCGAGGCCGTGACCGTGCTGGCGCGACGGTATGCGGGAACGTCCTGACCTCTGCCACGGGTGAGCCGAGCGGAGGGCGTTGCGTACCGAGACGGGTACGTCACCCCTCGTTCACCCCGGGCGACGGGGAACGTTGGGTTCCGGGAGCACGCTCCCGGCGTGAGACGTATTGCAGGTATCGTCCTCGCGGTTGTGCTGATCGGCGGAGTGGTGGCAGCCGTCGTAGCGGGCCGGGACAACGGGGACCAGGGCACGGCAACGAAGACCGTGCGGGCAGTGATCGGGTCGGAGAAGGCCGAGTTCTTCGCCGACCCGAAGGTGGTGGACGCCCTGGCCGCCAAGGGCTACACCGTGGAGACGGAGACGTCCGGCTCGTGGGCCATGGAGGGGCTGGACCTGAAGGGCTACGACCTGGCCTTTCCGTCCAGCAAGGCGCCGTCCGACGCGCTCGCCGAGAAGTACGGCGTCCAGCAGCCGCTGCCGCGGCCCTTCTACTCGCCCCTCGTCGTCGTCGCGCATCGCAACGCCGCCGAGGTGCTGGCCGCCAACGGTCTCGTCACCCTCGACAAGAACCACGGCACCCTCGACATGGGTGCCTACCTCGACGCCGCCCGTGACGACCGCACCTGGCAGCAGCTCAAGGGGGCGG
Organism: Streptomyces sp. KR55; assembly: GCF_052245645.1. NCBI lineage: Bacteria > Bacillati > Actinomycetota > Actinomycetes > Kitasatosporales > Streptomycetaceae > Streptomyces > Streptomyces sp. KR55. Next base: position 9,702 of record NZ_JBQQCE010000128.1, read on the forward strand.
AGAAGTACGGGGAGTTGACCGGCACCCTCTACATCACCAGCACCGACCCCGTGACCTCCAACTCCGGTGCCCTCTACCTCGCCGCCGCCTCCTACGTCGACAACGACGGCCGGGTCGTCGCGAGCGACGCCGACGTCGAGCGGACCGCGCCCCTGCTGCGCAAGCTGGTCACCGTCCAGGGCGCCCAGCAGTCCAGCTCGGACGGTGCGTTCCGGGACTTCATCAGCGGCGCCGGCAACCCGCTCGTCCTCGTCTACGAGTCTCAGGTCGCCGCACTGCTCACGCAGGGCCAGGGCGTGGACGACCTCACCGTCCTCTACCCGGACACCACCACGACCAGCGACCACACCGTCGTACCCCTCACCGAGGAGGGCCGCGAGGTCGGCGAACTCCTCTCCACCGACCCGGAGTTGCGCCGGCTGGCCGTCCGGCACGGGTTCCGTCCGCAGGGCGCCACCGGCGAGTTCACGTCGGCCACCGCCGGCCACACCGACTACCTCAACCAGAAGCTGACCGGCGTACGGCAGGCGCCCGTGCCCACCTCCGCGGTGCTGCACGAGATGGCGCGCCGGGCGCGCGGATAGGGGGATCAGCAGATGACCGACCACAGCAGCAGCACCAGCCAGAACACCAGCCCCAGTCACGACGACACCTTCACCCTCATCCCGCCCGAGCCCGTCGCCCGGGTCCCGCGGGAGAAGGCCGGCGGACTCGTGCCCGTCGACGACGGTGTCCGTGACGACATGGCCCGCAAGGCCTCCGACTACGTCGCCGGACTCGCCGCCCTCGACGCCCGCTCGCCCGAGTTCGCCGGCAAGGTCGGCGAGATCACCGCCCTCGGCGCCGGCGAGATGCGCACCGCGGCCGCGCAGTCCAACCGCATGCTGGAGCGGACCGTGCGGAGTCTGCCGTCCAAGGGCGGGGACGCGCAGTCGCAGGTGGCGGGGTCGCTCGTCGAACTGCGCAGGGTCGTGGAGGATCTCGATCCGCGTGATCTGCCCGCCGCCAAGGGGCGGAAGTTCCTGTCCCGGCTGCCGGGCGGCAACAAGCTGCGCGATCACGTGGCCAAGTACGCCTCCGCGCAGGGCACCCTCAACAAGATCGTCGGCTCGCTGCGCGGCGGGCAGGACGAACTGCGCCGGGACAACGCCGCGTTGCAGACGGAGCGGGTGCGGCTCTGGGAGACCATGGGCAAGCTCCAGGAGTACGTCGTCCTCACCGAGGCCCTGGACACGGCGGTCGAGCAGCACATCGCCGGTGTCGAGGCGAGCGACCCGCAGGCCGCCGACTCGCTGCGCGCGGACGTCCTCTTCCTCGTCCGGCAGAAGCACCAGGACCTGCTCACCCAGCTCGCGGTGTGCGCGCAGGGCTACCTCGCCATGGACGTCGTACGCCGCAACAACGACGAGCTGATCAAGGGCGTCGACCGGGCGGCCACGACCACCGTCTCGGCGCTGCGTATCTCCGTCATGCTCGCCTCCGCCCTCGACCACCAGAAGAAGGTCGTCGACCAGGTCAACGCCCTGCGGGGCACGACGGAGGACCTGATCCGGGGCAATGCCGAGATGCTCGCCACGCAGTCCGGCGAGATCCAGCGCATCGCCGCCGACCCGGCGGTCGGCGCGGAAACACTGCGCAACGCCTTCCAGCAGATCTATCGCACGCTGGACGCCATCGACACGTACAAGGTCCAGGCGACCGAGGCGATGGCGACGACGGTGGAGTCGCTCACGGCCGAACTGCAGCATGCGAGCGCGTACCTGGAGCGCAGCAGGTCGCAGGGGGCGCTGGAGGGGGGACTCGCGTGAGACGCCGACTGGCAGCCGTCGCCCTGGCGGCGCTCACCCTGCTCGCGGGTTGCACAGCCGCCCAGGACGACCAGCGCGAAGAGGGCAGCAGCTACGAACCCGGCACCCTCCGCGTCCTCGCCTCCAGCGAGCTCAGCGACATGACGCCGGTCCTGGACCGGGTCCGTGAGGAGACCGGCATCACCGTCCGGCCCACCTACATGGGCACCCTCGACGCCGTCGATCTGCTCGCGCGGGGCAAGGCGGACGGGGCGTACGACGCGGTGTGGCTGTCCTCCAACGACTATCTGCGGCTGCGCCCGGAGGCGGCGAAGAAGGTCGTGTCGGAGACACCTGTCATGTCGAGCCCGGTCGCGATCGGCGTCAAGCCGGCCACCGTCAAGGCCCTCGGCTGGCAGCCGGAGGACGTCTCCTGGTCCGATGTCGAGCAGGCCGTGCGCGACGGCGACCTCACCTACGGCATGACCGACCCGGCCCGCTCCAACTCCGGCTTCTCCACCCTCGTCTCCGTCGCCTCCGCCCTCTCCGGCGCCCAGTCCGCGCTCATGGACGCGGACGTGCAGAAGGCGACTCCCCGTCTGAAGGAGTTCTTCCGGGGGCAGCAGCTGACGTCGGGTTCGTCGGGCTGGCTGGCGAGCGCGTACGAGCGGCGCGGCACTGTCGACGCGCTGCTCAACTACGAGTCGGTGCTGAAGGGCATCCCCGGTCTGACGGTGATCCGCCCCACCGACGGTGTCGTCACCGCGGACTACCCGCTCTCGTCCCTCGCCTCCGCGGGCGCCACGGCCCGCGAGGACGTCCGCCGGCTGACCGAGGCCCTGCGCTCCCCGGAGATCCAGCGCGCGATCACCGACCGCACGCACCGCCGCCCGGTCGTCGCCTCCGTGCAGCCCGCGACCGGCCTGGACACCACACGGCGGCGCGAACTGCCCTTCCCCGGCAGCCGGTCCGTCGCCGACGGGCTGCTCGACTTGTACGAGAACGAGCTGCGCCGCCCGTCCCGCACGGTGTACGTGCTGGACACCTCGGGCTCGATGGAGGGCGACCGGCTGGCCGGACTGAAGAAGGCGCTGACCGGCCTGACCGGCGACTTCCGGGAGCGGGAGGAGGTGACGCTGATGCCGTTCGGGTCGGATGTGAAGAGCGTACGGACCCATGTCGTGGACCCGGAGGATCCGAAGACCGGGCTCGACGGGATCCGGCGGGACACCGAGGCGTTGACGGCCGAGGGCGACACCGCGATCTACACGTCGTTGGAGAAGGCGTACGAGCAGCTGAGGGCGGACCGTGACACGTTCACGTCGATCGTGCTGATGACGGACGGGGAGAACACGACCGGTGCGACCGCCGGCGACTTCGAGGACTTCCACGGTGCGCTCACCGGCGGCCAGAAGGACATCCCCGTCTTCCCCATCCTGTTCGGCGACTCCGACCGTTCCGAGCTGGAGCACATCGCCGAACTGACCGGCGGCCGCCTCTTCGACGCCCAGCAGGGCTCGCTGGACGGCGCCTTCGAGGAGATCCGTGGCTACCAGTAGAGCGCTGACGTATCTGGAGTCCCGCAAGAACCTCACCGGCTGTGCCTGCGGTCTGGTCGGCCTGGTGCTGACGTTCACGGGCGTGGCGGGGCCGTACTGGCCGGTGGTCGTCGCCGGTCTGTACGGGGCGGGCGCGCTGATCGCCCCGCCGGAGCGGCCTGCCCTGCCCGACTTCCCCGACCCGTCGGCCCAGCTCGACGAGGTGCGCGGCGACTTCGGCACTCTGCGCGGCTATCTCGCGGGCATCGACCTGCCGCCGGCCGCCGCGGGCAAGCTCACCGAACTGACCGACCTGCTGGCGGCGTTGCTGGAGCCCGGCTGGGTGAGCGAGATCCTCGCCCAGGACCCGGAGGGCGTGCACGCGCTGTCCCGGGCCGTACGGCAGGACATTCCCGAGGCCGTCGACGCGTTCGTACGCACCCGCTGGTGGCATCGGATGACGCCGGGGCAGGAACCGCCCGAACGGCACCTGGAGCGACAGCTCGACCTGCTGCGGCAGGAGGCGGAGAAGCTGGCGGCGGAACTCAGGGAGACGGAGTCCCGCCGCCAGGAGTCCCACACCCGCTATCTGGAGGACCGCTCCGACTGACGGAACGGGCCCCGCACGCCGTTGTGCGGGGCCCTCCGGCTGTCACCGCGGCCGGCCGGGACGACGTTGCAGGTCAGGGCAGGTCGGGCCGGCCGCGGAGTTTCGGGGGAGGTCAGCCCAGGCGCTGCACCAGGGCGTGGTACTCGTCCCACAGCTCCTTGGGCGTGTGGTCGCCGAAGGTGTTGAGGTGCTCGGGGATCAGGGCGGCCTCCTCGCGCCAGACCTCCTTGTCGACGGTGAGCAGGAAGTCGAGCTCCTCGTCGGCCAGTTCGAGGCCGCCTGTGTCGAGGGCCTCCTTGGTCGGCAGGACACCGATCGGGGTCTCGACGCCCTCGGCCTTGCCCTCGAGCCGCTCGACGATCCACTTCAGGACGCGGCTGTTCTCTCCGAAGCCGGGCCAGACGAACTTGCCCTCGTCGTTCTTGCGGAACCAGTTGACGTAGTAGATCTTCGGCAGCTTGGCCGGGTCCGCGGACTTGCCGACCTTGATCCAGTGGGCCATGTAGTCGCCCATGTTGTAGCCGCAGAACGGCAGCATCGCGAACGGGTCGCGGCGCAGCTCGCCGACCTTGCCCTCGGCGGCGGCGGTCTTCTCGCTGGCCACGTTGGCGCCGAGGAAGACGCCGTGGTTCCAGTCGAAGGACTCCGTCACCAGCGGTACGGCGGTGGCGCGCCGCCCGCCGAAGAGGATCGCGGAGATCGGCACGCCCTTGGGGTCCTCCCACTCAGGCGCGATGATCGGGCACTGCGCGGCGGGCACGGTGAAGCGGGCGTTGGGGTGGGCGGCCGGGGTCTCGGACTCCGGCGTCCAGTCGTTGCCCTTCCAGTCCGTCAGGTGGGCCGGGGTCTCCTCCGTCATGCCCTCCCACCAGATGTCGTTGTCGTCCGTCAGCGCCACGTTCGTGAAGACGGAGTTGCCCCACAGCGTCTTCATCGCGTTGGCGTTGGTGTGCTCACCGGTGCCGGGCGCGACGCCGAAGAAGCCGGCCTCGGGGTTGATGGCGTACAGCCGGCCGTCCTCGCCGAAGCGCATCCACGCGATGTCGTCGCCGATCGTCTCGACGGTCCAGCCGGAGACGGTGGGCTCCAGCATGGCGAGGTTGGTCTTGCCGCAGGCGGACGGGAAGGCGGCGGCGACGTACTTGGGCGAGCCCTGAGGCGGGGTGAGCTTGAGGATCAGCATGTGCTCGGCGAGCCAGCCCTCGTCGCGGGCCATGACGGAGGCGATACGCAGGGCGTAGCACTTCTTGCCGAGCAGGGCGTTGCCGCCGTAGCCGGAGCCGTAGGACCAGATCTCGCGGGTCTCCGGGAAGTGGGAGATGTACTTGGTCCGGTTGCAGGGCCAGGGGACGTCCTGCTGGCCGGGCTCCAGCGGGGCGCCGAGCGAGTGCACGGCTCGCACGAAGAAGCCCTCGGAGCCGAGCTCGTCCAGCACGGCCTGGCCCATGCGGGTCATGGTGCGCATGGAGACGGCGACGTACGCGGAGTCGGTGATCTCCACGCCGATCGCGGACAGGGGCGATCCGAGCGGGCCCATGCAGAACGGCACGACGTACATGGTCCGGCCCCGCATCGAGCCGCGGAACAGGCCCTTCTCGCCCTGGAAGCTGTTTTCTTCTCCAGTAAAGATGGCCCGCATCTCCGCAGGGGCCTTCCAGTGGTTGGTCGGGCCGGCGTCCTGCTCCTTCTCGGAGCAGATGAAGGTGCGGTCCTCGACGCGTGCGACGTCCGTCGGGTCGGAGGCCGCGTAGTAGGAGTTCGGGCGCTTGATCGGGTCGAGTTTCCGGAAGGTGCCCTTCTGGACGAGCTCCTCGCACAGTCGCTCGTACTCGGATTCGGATCCGTCACACCAGACCACGTTGTCCGGCTGCGTCAGTTCGGCGATCTCGTTCACCCAGGAGATCAGTTCCTGGTGGTTGGTCGGGATGACGGGGGTAGCCGATATGTCGCGCGCCACGGTTGCTCCTAAATGAGGGTTTTTTGTCCTTTTGCCCCGTGGGGGCTGCGACCCGGATGCTGCGCAGTACCGATCGCTATGCGCTCATCCGGTGCCGACTGCACTCATTTGATCATCCGAGGTGCGTGCGCATTTGTCCAGAGGACCGCCCACCTGAGCGGCGTGAGCCGGCCCACGCACCTGGGCGTTTCTCTCCGTTTCTTTACGTGCACGTTGGGTTCGGATGACCGCCTCTTGGGACGGAGCGGGTCGCCGGGACCCCCAACTTCCGTGAGATGATGGCCACTCCCGCCCCCACACTGATCCGTAACTTACGGTTCCGTAGGTACGATGCCCCGCATGACTGCGCCCGCCTCCGACGCGCCGAGGGACACGCCGGTCGCCGACCGGGTATCCAGCGCGCTCTCCCTGCCGCACCCGATCAAACCCAAGCTCCGCGGCTGGCTGCACCTCGGGATGTTCCCCGCGGTGCTCGTCGCAGGCCTGGTCCTCACCGCCCTCGCGGACTCCCCGCGCGGCCGCCTCGCCTGCGGGATCTACGCGCTGACGGCATGCCTGCTGTTCGGCGTGAGCGCGCTGTACCACCGGGGCAACTGGAGCCCGCGCATGGACGGCGTACTGCGCCGCCTGGACCACTCGAACATCTTTCTGATCATCGCCGGCACCTACACGCCCCTGACCCTGCTGCTCCTGCCGGGCGCGAAGGGGCAGTGGCTGCTGTGGGGCATCTGGGCCGCCGCAGCGGCCGGCATCCTCTTCCGCGTCTTCTGGGTGGGCGCCCCACGCTGGCTCTACACGCCCTGCTACATCGCCATGGGCTGGGCGGCCGTCTTCTTCCTGCCCGACTTCATGCGTACCGGCGGTATCGCCGTCCTCGTACTGGTGATCGTCGGCGGCCTCCTGTACAGCGCGGGCGGCGTGGTCTACGGCATCAAGCGCCCCAACCCGTCACCGCGCTGGTTCGGCTTCCACGAGGTGTTCCACTCGTTCACACTGGCGGCGTTCGTCGTCCACTACGTGGGGATCTCCCTGGTGGCGTACCAGCACCCGTAGCACCCCACCCCTTCAGGGCCACGGCTTGCCAGCCGTGGCCCTTTTGCATCCCCTGACAGCGACACCCCATTGAGGGTTACTGGATTTTGACAGCGACTCTCAATTCATCCTTTTGTCCCGGAGCCGGATGCCCGACAATGACCACCATGACAGCCCCCCACCTCACCTCCCCCGCCGACCGCCCCCAGCTGGGACTCCGGGAGCGGAAGAAGATCAAGACGCGTGAGGCGATCCGCACCGCGACCTACGAACTGATCGAGGAGCAGGGGTACGACGCCACGACGATCGAGCAGATCGCCGACCGTGCCGAGGTGTCGCCGTCGACCGTCTTCCGTTACTTCCCCACCAAGGAGGACATCGTCCTCACGGACGAGTACGACCCACTGCTGGAGGAGTTCCGGGGCCGGCCCGCGGACGAGCCCTGGCAGGACTCCCTGCGCCACATCACCCGCAGGGCCATCGGCCTGGGCCTCGGCGAGGAGCCCGAGATCACCCGGCTGCGCTGCCGGCTGATCGCGGAGGTCCCGGCGGTGCGCTCCCGGCTGATGGAGAGCATGTCCGCCGCCGGGCCCCTGCTCGCCGAGGCCATCGCGGCGCGCACCGGACGCGACCCGGAGAGCCTGGAGGTGCGCGTGTTCGCCATGTCCCTCATCGGCGGTCTGATGGAGATCTCCCCGTACTGGGCGCGCACCGGCTTCCGCGACGACCCGGCCGACCTCGTCGACCGCGCCCTGGCCGTCTACGACCGCGGCCTCGGCGCCGAAAACCCCTGAGGCCCGCGCCCGCTCCCATGCCATCCTGATCAGGTGAACGGACCCGAGATCCACGTCGAATTCGACCCCGAACTGGCCCTGTTCGTCCCGAACACCAGGCGCCGGGGCGCCACTCGGCTCGCCACCGACGGCGTCTCGACGCTGGGCCATGTCATCGAGTCCGTCGGCGTCCCGCTCACCGAGGTCGGCGCCCTCGTCGTCGACGGCCACGAGGTGCCGACCGCGCACATCCCGAAGGACGGCGAGTCCGTGCACGTCCGCGCCGTCGAACGCCCGCAACGGGTGCCCGGCGCTCCCCTGCGCTTCCTCCTCGACGTCCACCTCGGCACGCTCGCCCGCCGGCTGCGGCTGCTCGGCGTGGACACGGCGTACGAGTCCACGGACATCGGCGACCCGGCCCTCGCCGCCCGCTCGGCCACCGAGCGGCGCGTCATGCTCAGCCGCGACCGCGGCCTGCTGCGCCGCCGCGAACTGTGGGTCGGCGCCTTCGTCTACAGCACCCGCCCCGACGCCCAACTTCGCGACGTCCTGGACCGGTTCCGCCCCGAACTGCGCCCCTGGACCCGCTGCACCGCCTGCAACGGCCTGCTGAAGGAGGCCACCAAGGAGGAGGTGGCGGACCAGTTGGAAAGCGGGACGCAGCGGACGTACGACGTCTTCGCGCAGTGCACGGAGTGCGGGCGCGCGTACTGGAAGGGCGCGCACCACGAACAGCTGGTGGCCATCGTGGAGGACGCGTTGAGCATGCGTACTCAGGACGGTTGAGTAGCCGGGCCGATCATCGGGACCGGCAGGGCGCGATGGGATGGCGGCATGGACACAGCACGTCAGCTCACCCGATGGTCCGTCGCCGGACTCCTCCTGCTTCTGCCGACCGTCGTCCTCGCGTGGATCGCGGTGCTCTCCACCGAGCGCGGCGGCCGCTGCCTCATGTACGGCGAGCAGTGCTCCGGCATCCCGGGCGGGGTGCTGTACGGCTTCTTCTGGGCCGCTGTCGTGCTCGGTGTGCTGGCACTGCTGTGGCCCCGAACCCGGTGGACGCCCGCCCGGGCCGGGGCCGTTCTGCTGCAGTGGGGCGCTCAGCTCACGCTGGGAACCCTGATTCTCAGCGGCGCCTGAGGTCGCTCTTTCCGCAGGCCACGCCGTCCTTGTTCGGGTCGAGGCGGAGGGGGTCGTCCTTGCCGTTGACCTTCAGGCGGCCGTATTCGTTGGCCTTCAGCCAGGTGCAGCGGGCGGCCGTCGTCTTCTTCACCTCGGACGGGAAGGTGGTCGGCACGCAGACGTTGGCCGAGCCGTAGTGCCGGTCGCAGCCGGCGACGGTCGTGCCGACCTTCTGCGAGGTGCGCTTCTTGCCGGGCCCCGTGACCTTGCCGGACAGGTCGTCGGCGAAGGAGTGGACGTGGGCTGAAGCGTCGGTGGCGCCGAGGGCCTGCGGGCCCTGGAGGTGCACCCACTTGGCGACCGACGGCACCCCGCCCGCGTCGACCGCGAAGAGCATGTACCAGCCGGGCGGGGCCAGGTCGGGGTTGCTCGTCACGTTCAGGTCGATGGTGTTGCCGTCCACGCTCAACGGAAGATCCACGAACCGCTGGTTCGGGTCCGACGAGTGCGTCACCGCGGCCGGGCGGATCAGCTCCGCCTTCGCGATGGGCCGGTCCACCGTGATCCGCTGGGTGTCGCCGTAGGTCCACTCGGTGTCGATCACCGAGGTGATCGTCGGGCGCTCGCCCTTGAGCAGGTACGGCGGGGTGTAGATCGACACGTTGTGGTTCCAGGAGCCGTTGCCCGGGTTGTCGCCGGTGGTCATCACCCGGCCGTCGGGCAGCAGGAACGCCGAGGAGTGGTAGCCGCGGGCCTCCGGGTCGGCGGCCACCGGGTCGAAGGTGTTCGTCGCCGGGTCGTAGATCGACGACTCGAAGACCGGGTTGGCCCGGTTGTGCAGGGCGCCACCGGTCTCGAGGACCTTGCCGTCCGGCAGCAGCACCGCGGAGACGTACATCTTGCCCTGGCCCCCGGTCTGCGGGACCGGCCCGTTGCCGAGGTCGACGGTGCCCTGCGGAAGCGACGGACCCGCAGCGTAGGACGGGTTGGGCTCCTTGAGGTCGATGACATCGGTCAGCCGGTTCGCCTCCGGGTTGGAGTCGATGTTGCCGCCGCCGATGGTGAGGACCTTCTGATCCTGCGCCGGCGGCAGCAGCACGCTCGCCGACTGGTCGCGCTCGTCCTTGTTCTGCAGACCGGGCACCTGCGTGATCGTGTTGGCGTCGTAGTCGTAGATCGCCGAGCCGGTGCCGGGGATGTTGTTGCCGAAGACATGGCTGCCGGAGTAGAAGAGGCGGCCGTCCTGCATCAGGATCATCGACGGGTACAGACCCCAGTAGGACCAGGTCTGGTTGACCTTCCACAGCTCGAGCCACTTCTGCTCGGCGTCCGACCACAGCTCGGCGGTCACCGAGCCGGTCGAGTCCTCCTTCAGCCCGCCGAAGGAGATGACGTCACCGTTGCCGAGGATCGTGGCCGACGGGTACCAGTGGCCGTCGTTCATGTCGTTCGTCCTGGTGTACGTCTCGGTCTCGGGGTCGAAGATGTACGAGTCCTTGTACCCCTGGTAGCCGATCGTGCCGTCCGCCGACGGATAGCCCTTGTTGCCGCTCATCACCAGCACCCGCCCGTCCTGGAGCTGGACGTGCCCGGCGCAGAACATGTCGTCCGGCGTGGGGATGACCTTGTACGTGCCGTTCTGCGGGTCGTAGACCGCGGAGGTGAACGTGCCCGCCTCGAACATCTCCGGGTCGTTGCCGGAGCCCGCGATCAGCAGCACCTTGCCGTTGTGCAGGACGACCGAGTGCATCGAGCGGACCGGGTTCTGCGCGGGCAGCACCTCCCACCTGCCGTTCGCGCACTCCTCCGGCGTGCCCGTGCACTCGGGGTCCGGGACCGGGTCGGCGACCTGTTCCATCGTGTAGTCGTCGGTGGTCGCGGAGCCGGTGCCGTAGACGGAGACGCCCCAGCTGATGCGGTCGGTGCCGGCCGGGACCTCCGGGGTGCGGACCGTGGCCTGGGTCCAACTGCCCGCCATCTCCAGCGTCTTGAGGTCGGTCCAGTACTGCCAGCCGGCCGTCGTGTCGTGCCGGAACAGGGTGATGTCGGCGTCCGGCGTCGTCGTCCTGTACCAGAGGGAGAGGTCGTACTGCTTGCCGACCGTCACCACCGGCGCACAGTCCGCGGACTCCGTGATCAGCGCCTTGCGGTCGCCTTCGACGCGGCGGGTCAGCTCGACCTTCATGGCCTTGCTGCCGGAGTGCGCGTCCGGGGTCGTGGTGAAGCTGAAGTCGTTGTCACCCCAGCCGGACTTCGACCAGCAGTACGGCATGTCTCCGGTGCCGGCCGTCTCGAAGCCGGGGTTCTTGATGAGGTTGGCGGCGGAGGCGGACTGGGGTGTGGTCAGGAGCAGGCCACCGGTGAGGCCTGCGACGGCCAGGAGTGCGGTTCTTCTACGGCGTTTGTTCACACGGCTCTCCTTGCTGTGCGGCTCCCGCGCTCGGGTGCGGCTTCATTTATGGGCCTCCGGGGCGGCAGATAGACCAGCGCTTCGGTACCGACGAAGCGCAGGACGAAGGTCGTCACCAGCGCGAGCGCTGTGGCGGGCAGCGCGGCCATGCCGAACGCGCCGACCAGCAGCGCGATCAGCGGGATGCGCAGCACCAGGTCGGCATTGGCGAGCAGCGCGAACCGGCCGAGCCGGTCCCAGAAGCGCCGGTGCCGGCGGCGGTCGCGGAACAGCAGCCGCTCGATGAGCAGGAAGTTCCAGGCGACGCCGAGCTGGTTGGCGAGGATCTCGGCCGGGAGGTAGTGCATGCCGAGGGAGGTGAGGGCCCACAGCCCGAGCAGGTTCGGGACGAAGCCGGTCGCACCGATCAGGCCGAACACCACCATCCGGGCCAGCGGATCGGCCGTACGCAGCCCGGCGAGGTGCCTCAGGAAACGCCGCCCCTCCGCTGCCGTGGACTTGGACTCCCCGGCGAACCGCTCCTGGAACACGAACGGCACTTCGGTGACCGTGCGCGGGCGGCTGCGGACCGCCAGTTCCAGCAGGATCTTGTAGCCGAGCGGCGTCAGCGTCTCCGCAGTGACCGCGCTGCGGCGCACCGCGAAGAAGCCGCTCATCGGGTCGCTGATGCCGTGCAGCCGGCGCGGGAAGAGGGTCTTGGTCAGCCAGGTGGCCGCTCGGGACACGGCCACGCGGTAGCTGCCGGCCAACCCCGCCCGGCTGCCGCCCTTGATGTAACGGGAGGCGACGACCAGTCCGGCGTTCGCCCGCTCGCCGGTCGCCACCAGCTCCGGGACCAGGGACGGCGGATGCTGGCAGTCACCGTCCATGACGACGATCCAGTCGGAGCCGGCTGCCTTCATGCCCTCGACCACCGCACCGCCGAGCCCGCCGACCGGCTCCTCGCGGTGCAGCACGGTCACCGGGAACGGGCAGTCCTGGGCGGCCTCGCGGATCACCTGCGGGGTGTCGTCGGTGGAGTCGTCCACGAAGACGACCTCGCAGGGCAGCCGGGACGGCACGGACTCGGTGATCTGGTGGAGCAGCTGACGGATGTTCGCCGACTCGTTGAAGGTCGGTACGACGATGGTGACGGCGCCCGGCTCGGGAACGTCATTTTGGCTCGTTCGCCTCCGGGGCGCTCCAGCCGGTGTCGAGAGGGCGATCGT
>NZ_JBQQCE010000129.1:0-22118 GCF_052245645.1 Streptomyces sp. KR55
AGCCGGGTGAGGTCGGCGGCGGCGGCGAACAGCCGGCGGCCGGTCTGCTCGCCGTAGGTGCCGCGCAGCATCGGCTCGCACTCGTGCTCCAGGTAGCGCACGAGGGCCTGGCGGGCGTGGCCGCCGCCGTAGGCGTTGTCGAGGGTGCGGAACAGCTCGCCGACCGAGCGCAGCGCGGCGATGTCACCGGCGGTGACCCGATGGCCGGAGGCACGTTCGGACTGGCCGCGCTGCCGGGGCACCGCAGGGCGGCCCTGCGGGGGCACCCGGGTGAGCAGCTCGCCGCGGGCCACCTTCTCGTCGGCCCGCCCGATCAGCCAGTCCCGGCTGGGCACGACGAGACCGGCCGCGGTGAACGCGATCTTGCGCAGCTCGGCATGGCTGCCGGAGTCCTTGCGCCACAGTCCGCTGACGATGTCGACGGCCTCCTCCGGCCCGGCCGCGAACTCCAGGCCGGCGTAGACCGGGGCGCAGGCGTCCAGGCCCAGGTCCTGCGCGGTGAGCCGGCGCCCGAGCCGCCGCGTGAACACCTCGGCGATGAGGGCCGGGGTGGCCCCTCTGGGCTGCTGTCCGCGCAGCCAGCGAGTGACGGAGGTCTTGTCGTATCTCAGGTCGAGGCCGTGCTCGAGGCCGAGCTGGTCCACACGACGGGCCAGACCTGCGTTGGAGAATCCCGCTTCTGCGATGAGCGCGGCGAGCTGGCGGTTGGGAGTGCGCTGCGCGGGTCGTTCCGTCATCTGCGGTGCGGTCTCCTGCCTTTCGGGCCTCGCAGAGGCCCTGCGGTGCCCGGATTGCCTGTGAGCAGCCCTTATGGCCTCGTGAACGGCGCGAATGTAGCGGAGAGTGAGCAGCTGATCGCACACTTCGACGTTCATTCATCCGATCGTGTGAGGATTGCCCTCGGGGCTGACGCGCTCGGAGCAGTCGTACAGTGGCGTAGGCGCATTTCATGCCTTACGACCTTCTAGGGAGGCGCTTGCCGTGAGTGAGTTGCGGTTCGTCCGGATGGGATTCGGTGCGGACGCCGTCGAGTACCAGGAGGCGTGGGACGAACAGCGCCGGGTGCACGCGGCACGGTTCGCCGACGAGATCCCCGACACCGTGCTGCTGCTGGAACACCCGCCGGTCTACACCGCGGGCCGGCGCACGGCCGACAACGAGCGCCCCCTGGACGGCACGCCGGTCATCGACGTGGACCGCGGCGGCAAGATCACCTGGCACGGCCCGGGCCAGCTGGTGGGCTACCCGATCCAGAAGCTGCCGCGCCCGGTGGACGTGGTGGCCCACGTACGGCGCCTGGAGGAGGCGCTGATCCGCACCTGCACGGAGTTCGGCCTGGAGACCACCCGGGTCGAGGGCCGCAGCGGGGTGTGGGTGCTGGGCGACCCGGTGGAGCAGCGCCCGGCCCTCGGCGGGCTCTCCCTCGACTTCGACCCGCGCCTGCAGGACGAGGAGTTCGACCCCCGTCTGAACGGCCCGGAGTACGCCCCCTCCAACGCGGGCCAGCGCCGCGAGGACCGCAAGATCGCGGCGATCGGCATCCGCGTCGCCAAGGGCGTCACGATGCACGGCTTCGCACTGAACGTGAACCCGGACAACAAGTGGTTCGACAAGATCATCCCGTGCGGCATCCGGGACGCGGGGGTCGCCTCCCTCGCGAACGAACTGGGCCGCGACGTGACGATCGAGGAGGTGCTGCCGGTGGTGGAACGGCACCTGAGGGACGTACTGGAAAACGCGGACCTGAAGCCGCGTGAGATCGAACGGGCGTCGGCATAACAACGGCGCCGTAGCTGCGTAGCCACGCAGCTGCGGGCAGTCGTGCCTTCCCCAGTGCCTTAAAGGGCCTGGGGACCCTCCAGGGCGGCACGGGTGGGCGCAGCGGCACCCCGCAGCGCGGGCGAGCTTTGCCCCCCCCCCAGCCGCAGCACCGGGCAACCACACAACCCGGGAATGCGGCCCAGGCCCCCGCAGGTTGCCCACCACGCAGGACCGAAAACTGCACGGGCGTACCCTGGTGTACGCCGAAGAATCGAAGCTACAGGGAGCCGACGTGTCCGCAGTCGCACCCGACGGACGCAAGATGCTGCGCCTGGAGGTCCGCAACAGCCAGACCCCCATCGAGCGCAAGCCCGAGTGGATCAAGACCCGGGCGAAAATGGGTCCCGAGTACACGAAGATGCAGAACCTCGTGAAGAGCGAGGGCCTGCACACGGTCTGCCAGGAAGCTGGCTGCCCCAACATCTACGAGTGCTGGGAGGACCGTGAGGCCACGTTCCTCATCGGCGGCGACCAGTGCACCCGGCGCTGCGACTTCTGCCAGATCGACACCGGCAAGCCCGAGGCCCTCGACCGCGACGAGCCCCGCCGCGTCGGCGAGTCCGTGGTCACCATGGACCTGAACTACGCCACCATCACCGGCGTCGCCCGCGACGACCTGGCGGACGGCGGCGCCTGGCTGTACGCCGAGACCGTGCGCCAGATCCACCAGCAGACCGCGCACCGCGAGGCCGGCCGGACCAAGGTCGAGCTGCTCGCCCCCGACTTCAACGCGGTCCCGGAGCAGCTCGAGGAGGTCTTCTCCTCGCGCCCCGAGGTCTTCGCACACAACGTCGAGACGGTGCCCCGGATCTTCAAGCGGATCCGCCCCGGCTTCCGCTACGACCGCTCCCTGAAGGTCATCACCGCAGCCCGCGACTACGGCCTGGTCACCAAGTCCAACCTGATCCTCGGCATGGGCGAGACCCGCGAGGAGGTCAGCGACGCGCTGCAGCAGCTGCACGACGCCGGCTGCGAGCTGGTCACCATCACGCAGTACCTGCGCCCGTCCGTGCGCCACCACCCCGTGGAGCGCTGGGTCAAGCCGCAGGAGTTCGTGGAGCTGAAGGAGGAGGCCGAGCAGATCGGCTTCTCCGGTGTCATGTCCGGCCCGCTGGTCCGCTCCTCGTACCGCGCCGGTCGCCTCTACCAGATGGCGATCGAGAAGCGTGGTACGTACATCGCCGCGCAGGCCGTCTGACCCGCCGTCACACCGTCACTCCCCGCAGGTGTTACGACAATCGTGTGAATTCACGCACAAGTAGCTACCCGTGAGTAGTGACCGATTCGGCGCGGTCCTGACCGTCCTTGCAGATAGGGGCGTACGTCAGGGCCGCGTCAGCGTTTCCACCCCCCGCATCAAGGCTTCATTGGTGTTTGACCGGTCGGTCACGCCCTGGTAACACCAATCAGTGACCCTGGACTCACGCCACGTAAACCCGGCCCCGAAGCCGTACCGAGGGGGGACCTTCACCATGCAGGCCGCGCCCGTTCGCGCCACAGCGATCCCGTCCTTCACCACCGCCCTGCGCGCCGTCGAGTCGCTGCTGATGAGCAGCGGCCAGCGCACCGCCCGCCGCAACGCCTGGACCTCCGTTCTGGAGGACCGCCGCCGGGCCAAGGACCGGGTCGAGGCGCAGCGGGTGGTGGAGCAGGTCCTCGCCGGCCGTTCCTGAACCCGTACTGCCCGTACTGCCGTCGAAGGCACTCCGGGAGCCACGTAGACTCGTGGCATGGCGAGGAAGGAAACTGCAGCGGACGCTGCGAACCCCGGGCGACTGAAGCAGATCGCTCTGACCTACAAGATGACCCGCAGGGCCGACAAGACGATCGGTCTTGTACTCGCAGCAGTAGGAATCGTCACCTTCGGTGTCTTCCTCGCGATCGGTTTCCTGATCGGTCACCCCTACTATCTCGGCATCCTGGGCCTCCTGCTCGCCTTCCTCGCGACGGCGATCGTCTTCGGACGCCGGGCCGAGCGGGCCGCCTTCGGGCAGATGGAGGGCCAGCCGGGCGCCGCCGCGGCCGTGCTGGACAACATCGGCCGGGGGTGGACGACGACCCCCGCGGTGGCGATGAACCGCAGCCAGGACGTGGTGCACCGGGCCGTCGGCAAGGCCGGCATCGTGCTGGTCGCCGAGGGCAACCCGAACCGGGTGAAGAGCCTGCTGGCCGCCGAGAAGAAGAAGATGAACCGGGTCGTCGCGGACGTGCCGGTGCACGACCTGATCGTCGGCACGGGCGAGGGCACGGTCGAGCTGAAGAAGCTGCGCACGACCATGATGAAGCTGCCGCGCGTGCTGACCGGGCCGCAGGTCACCGCGACCAACGACCGGCTGCGGGCGATGGGCGACCTGATGAGCAACATGCCGCTGCCGAAGGGGCCGATGCCCAAGGGCATGCGGATGCCGAAGGGCGGCGGGCCGAAGGCCCGGTAAGGCCATCGGTTCACGTCATTCAGGGGCCGGGCCCCGGAACCTTCGCGGTTCCGGGGCCCGGCCCATGAATATGTGGGGGTCTGAATATGTGGGAGATCAGATCCTGACCTCGACCGTGCGCGCCAGCCGGTCGTGCAGTCCCCGGCCGTCGCGGTCCCAGATCAGCGCGGGGAGGGCCACGCACAGCAGGGCCGTGCGCAGCAGGGCGCGGCCGGGGTGGACGGTGCCCGTGTCGAGGGCGACCACGCGCAGGCCGAAGAGGCGCTTGCCGGGGGTGGAGCCGACCGTGCCGACGGTCAGGACGCCCAGCACGAAGAAGATCAGCAGGGCCCAGTTGCCGGTGGCCTGCTCGTAGCCGTCCGTGATCAAGCTGTATGCGATCAAGAGGCACAGGGCCCAGTCGACGGCCAGTGCGCCGAGCCGCCGGCCGGGGCGGGCGATCGAGCCCGGCCCTTCCTCCGGCAGTCCGAGCTGCTCGCCCCGGTAACCGAAGTCGGCACCCGCGTCCTCCATGGCCGCGCGCGGGCCGGAGAGCCATGATCCGATTGCTTGCCTCTTGTCCACCCGACCACGGTACTGCGCCCGGATTTGACCGGGGTACGGCGGGGTCGTTCCGCGCTACCGTGGAACGGAACCGGTTAACTTCTGCGAAACAAATGGGTCACGCCCGAGAAATGACGCGTCCCTAGGGTCGAGGTCAGCGTGTGCCACCGCACTGGCCGCACGAACGAACTACCACCCCGGCGGGACGGTCGGGAGTAGGAGGAGCTGGATGTTCCAGAACGCCGACGAGGCCAAGAAGTTCATCGCGGACGAGGACGTCAAGTTCATCGACGTCCGTTTCTGCGACCTGCCGGGCGTCATGCAGCACTTCACGGTGCCCGTCGAGGCGTTCGACCCGGACGACGAGCTCGCCTTCGACGGATCCTCGATCCGCGGCTTCCAGGCCATTCACGAGTCCGACATGGCGCTGCGCGCCGACCTGTCGACCGCCCGCGTCGACCCGTTCCGCCGCGACAAGACGCTCAACATCAACTTCTTCATCCACGACCCGATCACCGGCGAGCAGTACAGCCGTGACCCGCGCAACGTGGCGAAGAAGGCCGAGGCGTACCTGGCCTCCACCGGGATCGCCGACACCGCGTACTTCGGCCCGGAGGCGGAGTTCTACGTCTTCGACAGCGTGCGCTTCAAGACGTCCGAGAACGAGTCCTTCTACCACATCGACTCCGAGGCGGGCGCCTGGAACACCGGTGCGCTGGAGGACAACCGCGGCTACAAGGTCCGCTACAAGGGCGGTTACTTCCCGGTCCCGCCGGTCGACCACTTCGCCGACCTGCGCGCCGAGATCTCCCTGGAGCTGAACCGCGCCGGCCTGCAGGTCGAGCGCCAGCACCACGAGGTGGGCACCGCCGGCCAGGCCGAGATCAACTACAAGTTCAACACGCTGCTCGCCGCCGCCGACGACCTCCAGCTCTTCAAGTACATCGTGAAGAACGTCGCCTGGCGCAACGGCAAGACCGCGACCTTCATGCCGAAGCCGATCTTCGGCGACAACGGCTCGGGCATGCACGTCCACCAGTCGCTGTGGAGCAACGGCGACCCGCTGTTCTACGACGAGCAGGGCTACGCCGGCCTGTCGGACACCGCCCGCTACTACATCGGCGGCATCCTCAAGCACGCCCCGTCGCTGCTCGCCTTCACCAACCCGACGGTGAACTCCTACCACCGTCTGGTGCCGGGCTTCGAGGCCCCGATCAACCTGGTGTACTCGCAGCGCAACCGCTCCGCCGCGATGCGTATCCCGATCACGGGCTCCAACCCGAAGGCCAAGCGCGTCGAGTTCCGCGCGCCCGACTCCTCCGGTAACCCGTACCTGGCCTTCTCGGCCCTGCTGCTGGCGGGCCTGGACGGCATCAAGAACAAGATCGAGCCGGCCGAGCCGATCGACAAGGACCTGTACGAGCTGGCTCCCGAGGAGCACGCCAACGTCGCGCAGGTCCCGACCTCGCTCCCGGCCGTCCTCGACTCCCTCGAGTCCGACCACGAGTTCCTCCTCCAGGGCGACGTCTTCACCGCCGACCTGATCGAGACGTGGATCGACTTCAAGCGCACGAACGAGATCGCTCCGCTGCAGCTGCGTCCGCACCCGCACGAGTTCGAGCTGTACTTCGACGTCTGAGAAACCCGACGTCCGAGATGCGGTGAGGGCCGCCACCTGAAGTACTTCAGGTGGCGGCCCTCGGCCGTGTGCCTCCGGTCCGGCAGAATCGCTACCGCCCTCAGCCCACCACGATCACCACGGGGCCGCCGCCGAAGCGGTCGAAGCGGTCGAAGTGGTCGAAGCCGTTGAACCCGAACCGGTCATCGAACCGGTTGCCGAAGCGGTCGCCGAAGCGGTCGCAGTCGCCCCACCAGTCACAGTGGCCCCAGTTCGTGGGAGTGCCGGCCGTGGTGGCCGGGGTGGCCGCCGAGGCCGTACCTGCTGTGCCGATCGCGGCGCCACCAGCCATCAGTACGCCGATGGCGGACAGCGCGAGGAGACGCCTAGCACGGGGTGCGTTCATGGAGATACCTTCCTTCCATCCCATCGTGCGGTCATTGCACGAGCTGGACGGATGGCCGCGGCCGCAGCGGTAGAAGTACGGCGCGGTCGTCGGTGTTGCCGCCTGAGTGCGAGGAGTACGTTTTCAGCCGCCGGCGTCTCCACGGGAATCCCGCCGACGGAAGGCAATCCCAGGTGCGGCCTTCCCCTAAAGGCTAGTCTTCCCTCGATCACTCAGCATCTTGAATGACAAGAGGTATGGAGCGAAGAGGTATGGAGCGGGGGATGTCGGAAAAGGATCACTGGGAGCACGAGTTCGACCACAAGTGGGCGAACGACGCCGAGCACAAGGAGCCCTCCGCCCGGGCCCGGATGCTCGCCGCCCGCTGGAAGCACAATCCGCCGGAGCCGGTGCCCTTCCGGGGCGACCCCGACCCGGTGCGGCCCCGCCGGTCGGGGTGGATATCGACGGCCGTGGTCCTGGGGTGCGTCGTCGCGGTGATCCTGCTGCTGGGATACATCAACTTCCGCGCGCCGTACTAGGCCCGGGCTCACCGGAAGCCTTTGCCGGTCCCAGGGCTGATCGCGACCGCTTCATGGGGCGACGCGGGTGCACACTGGGCAGTGGGACGAGTGCCTGAACGCAGGGTGGTGTTCCATGCACAGCCGCTTCCGGAGCGACCCGCGGTTGACCGTGCGGATGACGGTCACGCTGTTTCTGCTCGGCTTGTTGTACGTGGCGTTCGTCGCCGCGTTGATCGCACTGCTGAAGTCCTGGGTGCTGGTCGTGGTGGTCGCGGCGGCGCTGCTGGGTGCGCAGTACTGGTTCTCCGACCGGATCGCGCTGTACGCGATGCGCGGCCGGATCGTGGAGCGGGACGAGTATCCCGAACTGCACGGCGTGGTCGACCGGCTGTGCGCGGTCGCCGACATGCCCAAGCCGGTGGTCGCCGTGTCCGACATGGATATGCCGAACGCGTTCGCGACCGGGCGCAACGCCGATCATGCGGTGGTCTGTGTGACCACCGGGCTGCTGCGGCGGCTGGAGCCGGCCGAGCTGGAGGGCGTGCTCGCGCACGAGCTCTCGCACGTGGCGCACAAGGACGTCGCGGTGATCACGGTCGCGTCGTTCCTGGGCGTGATCGCGGGGTTGATCGTGCGGTTCGCCTTCTACTCGCAGGTGTTCGGAGGGCGCCGGGACCAGAACACGGCGGTGGTCTTCATGACGGTGATGGCCGTCTCCGCGGCCGTGTACGCGATCAGCTTCCTGCTGATCCGGGCCCTGTCCCGGTACCGGGAACTGGCGGCGGACCGGGCGGCGGCGCTGCTGACCGGACGGCCCTCGGCGCTGGCGTCCGCGCTCACCAAGGTCTCCGGCGACATCGCCAGGATCCCGACGAAGGACCTGCGGACGGCGCAGGCCTTCAACGCCTTCTACTTCACGCCGGCCCTGGGCTCCGGGCCCAGCATCGGACGGCTGTTCTCCACCCACCCGACCCTGGAGCAGCGGCTGGAGCAACTGGGGCGGATCTCCGGGGAGTTGGGTGAGGCGGCGCCGCCCGGGAAGGGCGGCTGAGGATGGGGCTGCTGGACATCCTGCTCGGTCGCACGAAGCCGGTCGCGCCCGATCTCGACCAGCTGTTCGCGCTGCCCTCGGCGGCCGTCACCCTGCAGGCCGCGACCTCCTTCACGCCGACCGGGCACGGCGCGGTGTGTTTCGCGACGGTCGAGGGCGGCGCCTTCGAGCAGACGCACCGCGAGGTGCAGGCCCTGCTGGACGCGGACGCCGACCGCACCGGGCCCCCGGTGGAGCTGGAACGGGACGCCTACGGCTACTCCTGGCTGGTCTCCCGCCGCGGCCCCGACGAGCTGCCGCTGCTCGTCAACGACCTGCACGCGGTGAACAGCTCGATGGAGGTCAACGGCTTCGGCCCGCAGCTGCTGTGCTCCCTGGCCGGCTTCCAGGACGGGCCCGCTCGCCGGCTCGCGCTGGTCTCCCTCTACAAACGCGGCGCCTTCTCCCCGTTCGCGCCGCTGCCCGGCGCGGGGCAGCGGCGCGACAACGCGCTCGAGCTCCAGGTGAAGGCGGCCCTCGCCGACGACCTGCGGATCGAACAGGACCTGGGGCGCTGGTTCCCGGTGTGGGGCGCCCCGGGGCTGTGACCCGGGGCCGCCGTCACCACAGGTCCCGCTCTCACCTGCTCTTCTCGCGCGCCTGGCGGCGGGCCTCCAGGGGACGCTCGCGGCGGTAGCGGCGCTCCCACTTGGCCTGCCTGTCACGGCGGTCGCGGTACGCCTTGTACGTCGCGGGCGCCGACCCGGACGGGGCCGCGCCGCCCGACGAGGACGTAGAGGACGCGCCTCGCCCGTACTGCACGTACACGAAGAGCAGGGCGACGGCGGCGAGCCAGTAGAGGTGGTTTCCGAATCCCAGGACGACCAGGACGACCGTCCCGGAGATGACGATGGTGCCCATGACGGGCCTCCCTGGGCGGTGGATTGGGGTGCCTCGAGAGTGCACCGGGACGTGGGGGTGGCGCATCTCCTTTTCTTCCGACTGCGTGCCCCTCAGCACGGCTATAGAGTCGGGAAAAAGGGGCGAAACGTTAATAAGGGGTGTCCGGCATGAGCAATCTCTTCGTCGTCGCGTACAACGACCTCGCCACCGCCGAGCAGGTGCGGCAGAAGCTGTTCGACCTGTCCAAGCAGCATCTGGTCGAGCTGGAGGACGCGGTGGTCGTCGAGCGGCGGGAGGACGGAAAGATCAAGCTGCACCAGGCCGTGAGCCACACGGCGGCCGGAGCGGCCGGCGGCGCCCTGTGGGGCGGTGTGATCGGACTGCTCTTCCTGGCGCCGCTGCTCGGCGCAGCCGTGGGCGCGGCGGCCGGAGCGGCCGGCGGTGCGGTCACCGACACAGGCATCAACGACAACTTCATGAAGGAGCTCAGCCAGAATCTGCGCCCGGGCGCGGCAGCACTGTTCGCGCTGATCAAGCAGGCGGCCGGGGACAAGGTGATTCCGGAAATCGCCCCGTACGGCGGCCAGTTGGTGCAGACGTCACTGAGCCAGACCGAGGAGGACCAGCTGCGCGAGGCACTGGCGGCGGCCAGGGCACCGAAGACGGAGAGCACGCCTCCCCCGGCCTGACCGGCGTGAGTGAATGGGGGCCATGAGCTGGCTCTCCCCTTTCACCCATGTCCACGACGGTGAACGCCTGAACGCGGTGTACGGCGGTGGCGCGGGAACGGCCACCGCCGTTGTGCTGCACGGCGCGGGCAACAGCGCCAAGGAGCGGCTGCTGCCGCTGTTGAGCGAGTTCGTCGCACACGGCTGCGGCGGGCTGGCCCTCGACTTCTCCGGGCACGGCGAAAGCACGGGCGAACTACGGAAGTTGAGCCTTCGACGACGTTTCGAGCAGGCCGTGTCCGTGATCGACGCGCGGGTCCCGGCGGACGAGGCGCTGGTCCTGGTCGGGTTCAGTATGAGCGGCCAGACGGTGGCCGATCTCGCCGCGCACTACGGGGAGCGGGTCGCGGCGGTGGGCCTGTGCGCGCCCGCGGTGTACGCGGCGCAGGCCTGGGACGTGCCGTTCGGGTCGGGCGACGGCCGCTTCAGCACCATCATCCGCACACCGGACAGCTGGCGCGCCTCCCCCGCCCTCGACGCGCTGCGGGCGTACGAGGGCCGTGCGGTGCTCGCGGTGCCGGGCACGGACACGGTGATCCCGCCGGCCGTGACGGAGGCGGTGCAGGCCGCCCTGGCCGCCCGCGCCCAGTTCCCCGCTTCGAACTGCCGGACGCCGACCACTCATTGGGCCTGTGGTTCCGCGACCACGCCGACGACCGACGGGAGTTCGTGACGGCGGTCCTGACCGGGCTGGGCGAGCAGGGCTGGACGGCGACCCGAGCAGGGCTGACCAAGCAGCTGCCGGCAGCACGCCACATCGCCGACACCGCCCCGATGTCCGGCGGTTGGAGCTCGCAGATGCGGCGCCTCACCCTCGACGACGACACGGGCCTGGTCCTGCGGACGTTCGTGCAGCCCTTCTTCCGGCGGCACGCCCCGGGGCTGCTGACCCGCGAGGCCACCGTCCTCACCGCCCTCGCCGCACAGGAGGACGTGCCCGCGCCCGAGCTGGTCGCCGTCGACGCGACAGCCGAGCACTGCGATCACCCCTCCCTGCTGATGTCGCTGCTGCCGGGCAGGGTGCGGGTCGACGAGGAGGACCTGGACCGGCGGCTGGATCTGCTCACGGCCCAGCTCGTACGGATTCACCAGGTCGTCCCGCCGGAGCGGCCGCGCCCGTACCAGGCGTGGACCTCTCCGGAGCGCGTACGTGTCCCGGGCGGCACGCTGTGGGAGCGGGCCGTGGACGTCATCCGGGCCGAGCCCCCGGCGTACAAGGGGTGCTTCCTGCACCGGGACTTCCACCCCGGGAACGTGCTGTTCACCGGTGCGGGCGCGGAGCTGCGGGTCAGCGGTGTCGTGGACTGGGTCGAGACCTCGTGGGGACCGGCCGACCTCGACGTCGCCCTCCCCCACTGCCTTAAGGGCGTGGGAGGTGCCCCCCGTTCGACCGCCCTCGCCCTGCTGCACGGCCCGGAGCACGGGCTGGGCTTCCGGGACCGCTACGAGGCACAGGGCGGACGGCGACTGGCCGACGACCCGGACCACCTCTACTGGCGGCTGCTCGACGCACTGGCCTACGCCCCGGACGCGGAGAAGCTCGCGGGACCGTGGCGCGAGCTGGGCCGAACGGACCTGACGCCCGACGTGCTGGGCGAACGGCTGGAGGCGTACGTGCGCGGGCTTCTGTCGCGCCACGGCTGACCGGCCGACACCGTTGCGCAGGGGCGTTTTCGCAGGTGGCGGCCGATCAAGACCCTCAAGTACCGATCGGCGAATTCCGGCAACGCCGGCGCCGGGCGCCGCACAACAGCACGGCACCCGGCGCCATCACTCAGCGCGTGTACCGCATCAACGCCCGCACCATGTGACACGTCGTGTCCGACGGCGGGTGGACGCCGATGAGTTCCGCGGTGCTTCGTATCGTCTCGTTCCGGGCCTGGTTCGGCACGTACACGCCCGAGTCGAGCAGGGCGATCGCAAGGCGCATCGCCTTGAGCCGCCGGTTGTGCGAGATGTACCACTCACGCGGACGCCCCGGCGGCAGCGGCCGCTTCTCCACGGGCGTGTACGGCCGGTCGAGCGGCACGGGACGGTTGGCGGTGGACTGGGTCGGCAGCGGCTTCAGTGCGGCAGCGGGCACAGGCATCCTCCTGTCGCGGTCAGAGCGCCGCCCGGACACCCCGGCGACACCCTCGAACACTGCTTCCAGTCTACTGGCCGCCACTGACATCCGGGGAGCCAGCGAACCTGCCAAACACCCAGGTGAGCGGGGATTTCCGCCGTGTCACACACGATCTGCGAGGTGTCTGTGAGGCGACGGCATATTCGAACAGAGCCCGTCGTTGCGACCCTGACCTCAGGGAGGTCGTGCGAGGCGATCGCGGCGGCGTACCGTGCCCGCATGGAAATCTGGATCAACCCCGCCTGCTCCAAGTGCCGCAGCGCTGTCAAACTGCTCGACGCCGAGGGCGCCGACTACACCGTCCGCCGCTATCTGGAGGACGTACCGACCGAGGACGAGATCCGCGACGTACTGAGCCGGCTCGGTCTCGAACCGTGGGACATCACCCGCACCCAGGAGGCCGTGGCCGAGGAACTCGGCCTCAAGGACTGGCCACGGGACGCCGCCTCGCGCGACCGGTGGGTCACGGCGCTCGCCGAGCACCCCAAGCTGATCCAACGGCCCATCATCACCGCGGACGACGGCACGGCGGTGGTCGCCCGCACCGACGAGGCCGTACGCGAGGCCCTGTCCCGTTAGCACGGTTGGCACGGCCCCGCCGACAACTCCCGTGTGACGTACGTTACTTCAACGTACTCCTGTAACCGATGAGTAACCTCGTTCGGGATCTCGTACATAGCGGCGTACGCTCCCCTACCTCCCAGGAGGCGCGCATGTCGCGTAGGAGAACTCTCAGTACGAAGAAGAAGATCGCGCTGCTGGTGAGCGCGGCGACGGTGGCGGGCGGTGGTGCCTTCGTCATGGCGAGCACCTCGAACGCCGCGCAGTCCGCGTCCGAGTCGAGTGTCTGCCAGGGTCTCGCCACCGCCCTCGGGAACAACCAGCGGTTCATCGCGGACCAGCAGGCCAATCCCGACGCGCAGTCCGCGGCCCGGATCGCCAACCGTGAGGCGGTCATCGCGGAGATCGAGCGCAAGCAGGAGGCGTCCGGGTGTGTGGTGGGGGAGTCGGCTCAGGGCTCCCAGGCCGCACAACCGGGCGGAGACGGCCAGGACGCCGGTCAGGACGCCGGTCAGCAGGTGGATGAGGCCGGCGGCGGGCAGGCCGCGCAGCCGGCCGAGCCGTCCGAGCCCGCCGCCCCGGGCGACGGCGCCGCCGCCTCCGGCGAGCAGGTCTGCAACGGCTCCACCGTCACGCTGTCCGGCGAGGGCGGTGCCCCGGCCGCATCCAGCAACCAGTTCCCGGCGGGTACGAAGCTGAAGGTCACCAACCTGGACAACAACAAGTCCACGACCGTGGAGGTCACTTCGGTCTCCGGCAGCTGTGTCCTGCTGAACAACGCGGCCTTCGAACAGGTCCGGGAGCCCGGCAAGTTCCTGATCCGCCGGGCCGTGATCGAGAAGGTGGGGTGAGGCTCGACCGCCGAGGAAAACGCTGATGCGGCGGTCAGGCCCGCCCCGGCCGCCGCGTCGTACGTGTCATCGGTCCTGCTGCTCCCGGCCAGGAGCAGCAGGACCGGCACGTCCGGCGCCGGGCGGAGCATCACGCGTCCGCCGCGCCCCCATCGCATACGAGCCGCCCGACCGGCCCCACCGCATCCGCGCACCGCGCGTTTCCGCAGGTCCTGCGCGCCCGGCCCGCCCTCACAGCGTGAACCACGCCACAGCACCACCAGGTAACACGGGGTTCACAAACGGGCAATGATCGGGAAATCGCCCGTTGACAGGCTGCCGGGCAAACAAGCGCGGCGCCTCAGTGCCGCAGCGCCGCAGCACCCGCAAACGCGCCCAGACCCACCCCCGAAGGATGTGGCCCGTGACCTTCAAGGCTGAGTACATCTGGATCGACGGCACCGAGCCGACGGCCAAGCTTCGTTCCAAGACGAAGATCATGGCCGACGACGCCAAGGGTGCCGAGCTGCCGATCTGGGGCTTCGACGGGTCCTCCACCAACCAGGCCGAGGGCCACGCCTCGGACTGTGTACTGAAGCCGGTCTTCTCCTGCCCCGACCCGATCCGCGGCGGCGACGACATCCTGGTGCTGTGCGAGGTCCTCAACACGGACATGACCCCGCACTCCTCCAACACACGTGCCCCGCTGGTCGAGGTCGCCGAGAAGTTCGCCGCGCAGGAGCCGATCTTCGGCATCGAGCAGGAGTACACCTTCTTCGACGGTTCCCGCCCGCTCGGCTTCCCCGAGGGCGGCTTCCCGGCCCCGCAGGGCGGTTACTACTGCGGTGTCGGCGCCGACGAGATCTTCGGCCGTGACATCGTCGAGGCCCACCTGGAGAACTGCCTGAAGGCGGGCCTGGGCCTGTCCGGCATCAATGCCGAGGTCATGCCCGGCCAGTGGGAGTTCCAGGTCGGCCCGCTGTCCCCGCTGGAGGTCTCCGACCAGCTGTGGGTGGCCCGCTGGCTGCTCTACCGCACCGCCGAGGACTTCGGCGTCTCCGCCACGCTCGACCCCAAGCCGGTCAAGGGCGACTGGAACGGCGCCGGCGCGCACACCAACTTCTCCACCAAGGCGATGCGTGAGGGCTACGACGCGATCATCACCGCGTGCGAGTCGCTCGGTGAGGGCTCCAAGCCGCTCGACCACGTCAAGAACTACGGTGCCGGCATCGACGACCGTCTGACCGGTCTGCACGAGACCGCCCCGTGGAACGAGTACTCCTACGGTGTCTCCAACCGTGGCGCCTCGGTCCGTATCCCGTGGCAGGTCGAGAAGGACGGCAAGGGCTACATCGAGGACCGCCGCCCGAACGCCAACGTCGACCCGTACGTGGTGACCCGTCTGCTGGTGGACACCTGCTGCTCCGCCCTGGAGAAGGCCGGCCAGGTCTGATCCACACGCTCGAAGTCGAAGGGCGCCCGCCGTGTCGGCGGGCGCCCTTCTTCTTTTCGTCGGGGCGTTGTCAGTGGTGCGTGTCATCGTTGGGGCATGGAGATCGACGGGGGCCTTCGCATCAAGGTCGAGACGGAGAACTGGCAGACGCACGCGCGGATCTCGGCGGCGCGGCTGCGGGAGCTGGTGGAGCGCATCGGCGGCGCCGGGGACCGCTTCCTGGTGGTGCAGCGGATACCGGACGTCCCGGATGTGTTCGCGCAGGTGTGGCACGAGGAGGGCGGGGACTACCGGCTCGAGCACCGCGCGGGCGAGGACGGGTTCTTCGGTACGAACCTCGGCGAGCCGGAGCGCGTCGCCGACCTTCTGACGGGCTGGGCGCGGCAGAGAGACGGCTGGGGCGCCGACGTGGCGTGGGAGCCGATCGAGCCGGCGCCGCGCGAGGAGGTTCCCGAGCTGCCGGACGAGGTGCGGGAGAAGGTCGAGGAGCAGGTGCGGCTGCGGCTGCGCTGCGGCTACGACTCGCGCAAGGAGCTGGCCGATATCGCCGAGGACTACCTGGTCGACGGGGACGAGCGGCCGGTGTCGAGGGCGCAGGCGTGGCAGCTGGTCGACCGGCTGTGGCTGGAGCGGCTGGCCGAGCAGGAGACCTGGGAGGGCGTCACCGACCCGGAGCGGCTCACGCGTGCCTTCGATGCGCTGGAGGGCAAGGGCATCACCGCCCGGGAGAACTTCGCGTGTTGCCGGGGCTGCGGCATGGCCGAGATAGGCGCCGAGCGGGAGGGCGCGCGTGGCTTCGTCTTCTTCCACCAGCAGGGCACGGAGTCCGCAGCGGACGGGTACGGGCTCGCGCTCTACTACGGCGGTTTCGACGAGTCGGAGGAGACGACCGGGTCCGTGGGGCGTGAGGTCGTTGCGGCGCTGGACGCGGCCGGGCTGTCCGCCCAGTGGGACGGCGATCCGGGCCGGGCGATCACCGTCACGCCGCTGAACTGGCACAAACGGCTGGAGGGATGAGGGAAACGGCATCGAGTTCCGGCGGGCGGACGTCCGAGGTGTGAGAGGAGGGTCCGGTTCCTGGCGGGTGTCTGCTTCAATGAGGCTATGGCCAGCTTCCAGAAGCACTCCGCGACGGGTCGCCATGACCTCGAGCCCTTCTGGCCTTCCCGTCAGCACCACGACTTCGACCGGCTGTGTTGCCGCGCGCTGACCGCGCCGGCCCGCTGACGCCGTACACACCGGCCTTCGGCCAGCGCGACACGACGTACGTCCCCGTCGGACTTCTCGCGCGAAAGAGCTGACCTCGCATGGCGACCACCCCTGCTTCCCTGTCCCGTTCCCTGAACACCGCTCCTGCTCCCGGCAGCCCGCGGCACCGACTGCGTGCCGTCGACCGGGACGAGGTGCTCGATGTCGCGGAGTTCCTGCCGCCGGGTGCCACCTGGCTGCCCGCTCCGCAGCACACCCTGCCCAACCTGCCGGGCCGCCCGCCCATGGTCGGCTACCTGGTGCTCGTGCCGGCCGATCAGCAGCCGCCGTTCCTGCCGGTGGCGGTACCCGACGAGCCGCAGCCGGACGCCCTCGACACCACCACCGACACCGAGCCGCTCATCCGTATCGACGCCCTGCAGCGCACCGCCGAGGTGGCCGGGCGGGAGCTCGACCTCACGTACCTGGAGTTCGAGCTGCTCGCTCACCTGGTGGCGCACCCGCACCGGGTGCACACCCGCGACCAGCTGGTCACCACGGTGTGGGGCTACGGCCATGTGGGCGACGGCCGCACCGTCGACGTCCACATCGCCCGACTGCGCCGCAAGCTGGGCCCCGAGCACCGGCAGGTGATCCTCACGATCCGCCGCGTCGGCTACAAGTACGCTCCACCGACCGGGAGTTGACCGCCGGCCGACTGCCGGTCGCGGACATCTGATGGCCGCTGCCGGGCACCACCTGACCGTCTGCTGTCGGCAGAACCCGGTTCCGTCCCGCCGCTCCCCCGGGCACAGTCACCGGCATGAGACTGCTGATGCTGGGTGGTACGGAGTTCGCGGGACGGGCGGTCGTGGAGGCGGCGCTCGGGCGTGGCTGGGACGTGACCGTGTTCCACCGGGGGCGGCACGCGGCCCCGGCCGGGGTGCGGTCGCTGCACGGTGACCGCACCGCGCCCGACGGGCTCGCCGCCCTCGCGGACGGCGCATGGGACGCCGTGGTCGACACCTGGTCGGCGGCGCCGCTCGCGGTGCGGGACGCGGCGCGGCTGCTGCGGGGCCGCGCCGGACGGTATGTGTACGTGTCGAGCTGCTCGGTGTACGCCTGGGCCCCGCCCGCCGGCTACACCGAGGACGCGCCCCTGGTCGAGGGCGCCGAGCCCGACGCCGACCACACGGACTACGCCCGCGACAAGCGCGGCGCCGAGCTGGCCGCCGTCGAGGCCTTCGGTGCGGAGCGCTCGCTGCTGGTGCGGGCCGGGTTGCTGCTCGGGCCGTACGAGAACGTCGGCCGGCTCCCCTGGTGGCTGACCCGGATCGCCAGGGGCGGCCCCGTGCTGGCGCCGGGCCCCCGGGAGCTGCCCCTCCAGTACATCGACGTCCGCGATCTCGCCGAGTGGATCCTGGACGGGGTGGAGCAGGAGCTCAGCGGGCCGTACAACCTGATCGGACCCCGGGGCCTCACCACGACGGGCGAGCTGCTCGAGGCCTGTGTGCAGGTGACCGGCGCGGCGGCCGAGCTGCGCTGGACCGACCCCGAGGTGGTGCTGGAGGCGGGCATCGAGCCGTGGAGCCAGTTGCCGGTGTGGGTGCCGCCGGGGAGCGAGCTGCACGACGCCCTGCACGGCGCGGACGTGTCCCGGGCGCTGGCGACGGGGTTGCGCTGCCGGCCGGTCACGGAGACCGTGGCCGACACATGGAGCTGGCTGCAGGACCTCGGCGGCGCCGCCCCGCAGCGCCCGGACCGGCCGCCGGTGGGCCTCGATCCGGAGGTGGAGGCGAAGGTCCTCGCGACCGGCCATCCGGACGAGAGTCGCTGAAACTCCACGAAATCCACCACCCGGCTCGAACACTTCACGTGAGATCACCACAACTCCCGGTGTTCCTGGGGTAGTTGGGGCTGAATTGTCTCGCGAATCTCTCATCAATTTCTGATCCGTCTGAACACCGGTGGGACGACCTCCGTATGGAAGGGAGCCGCTTCACTCCTGTCGGGCGCCTCGATGCCCCGAAAAAGGAAGTCAGAGGAGTTCCATGGGACGCAACACGAGAAAACGCCGTACGCCGCTGGCCACCAAGGCCATTGCCGCATCGGCGGCCCTAGCGCTCGGTGGGGGCGGGCTGGTATGGGCCAACTTCTATGCCTCGGCACATGAAGACGAGTCTGGGTGGAACCAGACGAAGGCCACGGCTGCCCAGGTCGCGACGATCAACTGCCCGGACGTCGGCCAGAAGCTGACGGACGTGCCGGAGGGCGCGCGCCAAGGTGTCGCCAAGGAGCTGGCGCTGCTCGACAGGCAGATCACGGATGCCTACACGCGTCTCGCGGAGACGCGTCAGGCCCAGGCGGGGGACGCCAGTTACGTCGACAACGCCATCCTCGGCCCGCTGAAGTCCAAGCGGGTGGCCACCCTCGACCGGATCGGCATCAACATCAACCGGGCGGGCGGTGAGGCTCCGCAGGGTCTCGACCAGCTCGCCCAGTGCCAGGGCGTCCCGGCCGAGCAGCCGGAGCCCAACGACGGTGACGGCCAGGACCAGGACAACGACGGCCAGGACCAGGACCAGAACAACGACGGTCAGGACCAGGGCGACGGCCAGGACGGCGGTCAGGACCAGGGGGACGGTCAGGACCAGGGCAACGGCGGTCAGGCCGGCAACGGCCCGGTGGCCGACGACTTCATCAACATCGAGGACGTTCAGCCGGGCTCCCGCAACCTGCCGAACGGTCTGGCCGCGAACGGTGACAGCGGTTCGACGGGCAGCTTCACCACGAACTGCGGCACCAACGAGAACGAGAACCGCAACTCGGACAACGTGATCGTGGCGCCCGGTGTCTCCAACGGTGCGCAGCACCAGCACGACTACGTCGGCAACCAGGCCAACAACGCCTTCGCGAGCGACGAGGACCTGGCGAACGGCGACACCAGCTGCCAGAACCAGGGCGACAAGTCGTCGTACTTCTGGCCGGTGATCCGTCTGCAGGACGGTACGCAGGACATCGACCAGGACCAGCCCGGTGGCGGTCAGGACGGCAACGTCGGCAAGATCGTCGAGCCCAGCGAGGCCGAGCTGAAGTTCGTCGGCAACCGGACGAGCGATGTCGTCGCGATGCCGACGGCGCTGCGCATCATCACCGGTGACGCCAAGTCCTTCACCAACGGCCTGGGCAACGCCAACACCTCCTGGAGCTGCACCGGCTTCGAGGACCGGCAGGTGACGGACAAGTACCCGATCTGCCCCGAGGGCAGCAGCGTGGTGCGGACGTCCAACTTCCAGAGCTGCTGGGACGGCCAGAACATCGACAGCGCCAACCACCGCACCCACGTGGACTTCGTGGAGGCGGACGGCACCTGCTCGAACGGTTTCCAGGCCATTCCCCAGCTGCAGGTCCGGCTGGTCTACGACATCCCGGCCCCGCAGATCGAGAACGGACAGGTGGCGAACGCGTTCGCGATCGACTCCTTCCCGGAGCAGCTGCACAAGCCGATCACCGACCACAACGACTTCATCAACTTCTTCGACGAGGGCCTGATGAACGAGATGGTCGACTGCATCAACAACGGCGAGGACTGCCAGTAGTCCTGACCCGGTAGGAAGCCGGCGGTGGGATGTCCCACCGCCGGCTTTCGTTTGCGTCCGGACTTTCGCGGTCAGCCGTTGTGGCTGCCACTGTTGTGACCGCCGCTGTTGTGACTGCCACCGGGATTCATGTGCGCGGACCCCTCCTCCATGGTCCCGCCGAGCCGGCCCTGCAGCGCCGTGACCGTCTTCTCCTCGCCGACGGCGACCCACTTGCGGCCGACGAGGTAGTAGCCGCCGTAGTCCTTCGCCCCGTTCAGCCACTCGCGCTGGCCGCGATCGGTGGCGAAGGTCGCGAGGACGAACCTGCCGTCGGTGTTCTTGCAGACGGCCTGGCGGATCTCGTCGGCGTCCGTCGTCATGTTCGGCTCGCACTTCACCTCGGCGGCCAGGTGCTCCAGGCTGCCGGTCGCCGTCTCCGGTACGGCCGCCTGGTCGCCGTCGGAGCCGCAGCCCGCCAGCGCCAGCACCGCCACGGCGCCGCTCAGGGCGAGCATCGGTCGGGTCAACCTCATCTGTTCCTCCGGTCCGGTCTTGGAGCAGGCACACATGCGCCTCAGTTCGATACGGCTGCGGCCCGCTCAGCGCTCAAACCGATACCTCCGCGCGTACGGCTGTGCGAAGGTGGGCCGGTGAACCAGGACTGGGAAGACCGAGTGGCCGCCACCTGGGCCACCTTCGACGACTACACCGACGACCGAGCGGCCGACTTCCGCGCCGTGATCGACGCGCTCGTCGCCGAACTGCCCGAGGGCAGCCCCCTCGGGCCGTTCGAGCAGGCCTGCGCCTGGGACTCGACGGGCCACTCGGACAAGGCGGTCCCCCTGTACCGGGAGGCGCTGGCGCGCGGGCTCGACGGCTACCGTGGCCGACGGGCCAAGATCCAGCTGTCCAGCTCGCTCAGGAACATCGGGCAGCCGGAGGAGGGCGTCAAGCTGCTGACGCCCGAACTGGACGCACCCTGCGACGAGTTGGATGATGCGGTACGGGCCACGCTCGCCCTGTGCCTGTCGAGTCTCGGGCGTGATCGCGAGGGCCTGTCCCTCGTCCTGGGCGCCCTCGCGCCCCATCTGCCGCGCTACCAGCGGTCGATGGCGAACTACGCCCGCGCCCTGGTCGACCCCCAGGACTGACGCACCGGGTGGCGGTGACCAACCGCTGATTCGCTCGTTCTGCTGAACGTGCAGTCACAGGATGTCGCCCAGCGCCAGAGCTCCGCACCAGCCGCCCCCACCGACCCGGTGGTCGACGTCGAGCAGGCCGAGGCCGCGCTCGTCGAGCACTATCCGCGGCTCGTCCGCCTCGCCTATCTGGTACTGCCACCGAGCCTGGGCCGCAACCGGCGCGTCCTGACCGCGCACTCCCTCACCCAGCGCGCCCTGCCACGCGGCCGGGCCTCGGCCTCCGTGATCCCGGCCCAGTCCACGGGCCAGTCCACAGGCCAGGGCCGGGACGGCGACCCGGGCTACGCCTTCGTCCGCCTCCAGGTCCTGCGGACGGCGCTGGAGGCGGCCCTGCCGCTGCGGCGCAAGGCGTGGCCCAAGCGCTCCCAGCTGCCGCCACTGCTCCCCCAGGTGTGGGGTCTCAAGCTCTTCCCGCGCTCCGGCGGCGCCGATGAACTGGCCCTGGACCAGCGGCTGTCCGCCCTGTCCGCCCCCGCCCGCGCCGCCTACGTCCTGCGCGGCCTGGAGCGGCTGGCCGACCCCGATGTGCACCGGGTACTGACGGCCGCCGGCGTCGACGATCCGGAGGCGGCGCTGGGCGAGGCCGACGCCGTACCCGCGCAGTACGCGCTGCTCGACTCCCCCGAGTTCGACCCCTGCTCGCTCCAGGCCCGGCCCACCGACCTGATGCGCCGCCGCCAGCGCACGAAGGCCGCGCTCGCCGCCGCGGCGGCCCTCGCCGTGAGCGGGGCGCTGCTCGGCCTGCCCGGCGACGGCTGGGGCCCCGACGGTGCCGCGGCCCCGTCGTACGCGCAGAACCCGGCGGCCGAGGCGGCCCTCGACCCCAGCAGGCTGATGAAGGTCTCCCCCGCCGCCTGGCGGTCCTCCGCCCGCACGGACTTCTCCGTCTGGCCCGCGCGCGGCGACCTCACCGGCGACCGGGCGCTGCTGCGTCGCGCGCTCGCCGTCTGGGCACGCCCCGGCGAGACCGTCCAGGTCTCGACCACCCCCGGCACCCCGTCCGGCGGCCCGGCCGGCCCGCCCCAGCTGCTGTACGCGGGGAACGTCGACAACGCGCGCGTGGTGATCCTCTACGACGGTCTGCGCCTCGCCCGCTACGCCGAGCCGAAGGACGGCACTGCCGGCGCCGCCCTCGACTTCGCCCGCACCGACGGCGCCA
Source organism: Streptomyces sp. KR55 (assembly GCF_052245645.1). Lineage (NCBI taxonomy): Bacteria > Bacillati > Actinomycetota > Actinomycetes > Kitasatosporales > Streptomycetaceae > Streptomyces > Streptomyces sp. KR55. Next base: position 22,087 of record NZ_JBQQCE010000129.1, read on the forward strand.
CCGGGGCCGAGGCGAACGCCGTGGTCCTGTAC
>NZ_JBQQCE010000013.1:0-46390 GCF_052245645.1 Streptomyces sp. KR55
ACCTCAGGCGGGCGGGCGTCGCACTGAGCGCCGGCCCATCATGACGTGCGGTTTCGTCGCCATGGCCGGCGGTACTCGCGTATGCCTGGGGACGACACGAAGGGAGCCCGTCGTGAGCCACCACCGACACGAGGAACCCGGCCGCAGCCCCGACCCGGTGTCCAGGGACCTGCCCGACCAGCAGGCCCGCGAAGGCGAGGAGGACCCCTGGGAGGTGCCCACCCCCACAACGGACCGCGGCGGCGACGAGACGGACGTGGCCGAGACCGAGGAGCCGGCCACCGATGTCCCCGACACGGACGAGGCGGGGACGGGCAGACAGGGTGCCCCGCACTCGGCCACCGTGCATCCCGAGCACCCGGCACCGGACGAGTCACCGGCCTGACCGCGCCGCGCGTGCGTCAGCCGACCTTGCGGCCCCGCATCGGTTCCGTCCGTGCCCCCGCCCCCTGCTGGAGCCCCTGCAGGAACTCCTCGATCACCTCGGTCGCCGTGTACTCCGGCTGCCAGCCGAGTTCGGTGTGCGCGCGGTTGCAGTCCATGAGCGGCAGCCGGACGACGGCGTCGAAAAGGTGCGGGGAGGCCGGCAGCAGATGCAGTCCCCAGGCGGCGGCGATCGCCGAGCGGGCCGCGGTCCGGGGCAGCCGTACCGGACGGCTCCCGAGCAGTTTGCCCAGCAGTGCCGCGTCGACCGGCGGCTCGGCCGCGAGATTGAAGGCGCCCCGGGCGTCCGAGCCCACCGCGAGCAGATACGCCCTGGCCGCGTCGTCGGTGTGCAGGGCCTGTACGCGCAGCCCAGGAACGTCGGGCAGGAACGGCAGCAGCTCGGGACGGGCCAGCGGCCCCGGAAGGAACTTCCCGCCGAAGATCCGGCGCTGCTCGCTCGCCGACTCGCGTTTGAACAGGAAGGCGGGCCGCATCCGCACCACCCGGATCCCGGGGTGCTCGCGCTCGAACGTGTCGAGGGTGCGTTCCAGATAGGCCTTCTCCCGGCAGTACGCGGCGTCCGGCCAGCCGTGTGTCGGCCACGACTCGTCCACGGCGTCGTCCTTGGGCCCCGGCGAGTAGGCGCCCACCGAGGAGGCGTGGACCAGCGTCGGCACGCCCGCCGCGGCGACCGCGTCGAAGACCCGGATGCCGCCGAGCACGTTCGTGCGCCAGGTCGTGGCCGGATCGTGCGTCGGCTGGAAGGCCCAGGCCAGATGGATCACGGCGTCGGCGCCCAGGAACTCCCTGACGAGGTCGGCCTGTTCGGACGTGATGTCGACCGCCGACCAGTCGGTCTTCGGCGGCTGCCACTCGGGAAGCCGACGCGCCAGCCCCAGCACGGACCCGACCTGCGGGTCCTCCGAGAGAAGGCGTATGACACTGGTGCCGACGTTGCCGGTGGCGCCGGTGACGACGATCCTGTTGCCCGCTGCGTTGCTCACGTTCGGCTCCTCTCGGGCGTACTCCGCCGTGAAGGTCCGAGTACCCGGACGCGTGAGCGCATACGCAGCAATGCGCGCGCAGGGGAAAGCCCCGACCGGACGGGGGATTCCGGCCGGGGCGGCCATGTGGTGGGCACGGATGGCGGTCGCCTCTCGGCGAAAGGCTCCACAGGGCTTCAGCCGAACGATCGTCCCTGTGGGCAAAAGGTGAGGCCCGGGGACACTGTCCCATCCGCACCCACGGCGTGTTCAACGGGCGGGCACCCCCGGGTGTTCCGCCCGGCGCCGCACAGGGCGGTGATGTGTGTCACCTCCGGCGACGGTTCAGCTCAGCGCGCCGTCCGGCAGGGAGGCGAGCAGATGGGCGGGGCCGTCGTAGATCGCGTCCGCCCCGGACTCCTCCAGGTCGGCCCGCGGGATCCCGCCGCAGAGCACGCCCACGCAGCGCACCCCGGCCCTGCTGCCCGCCTGCATGTCCCACACGGTGTCGCCGACGAACACGGCCCGCTCGGCGGGCACGCCGGCGAGTTCGAGGGCGTGGGCGACGGGCTCGGGCGCCGGCTTGCCCGCCGCCACGTCGTCGGCACTGGCCGTGGCGGTGATCGCCTCGTCCGCGTCGATCGCGCGGCGCAGCGCGGTCAGTTCCGGACCGCCCGCCGAGGTCGCGAGCACCACGGTCCACCCGTCCCGGTGCAGCCGGCGCAGCAGCCGACCGGCGTCGGGCAGTGCGGGCAGCCGGTCGAAGTACTGACCGTAGAGGGCCTTGTGCGCGGTGCTGAGCTCGTCGTCGCGCTCCGTGTCCCGGTCGTCGCCCAGCAGGTGCGCGATCAGGTCGGAGGCGCTCAGGCCCACCGCGCGGTGGATGGCGTGCATCGGGATCCGGTGCCCTGCCTGCCGGAAGGCTTCCCACCAGGTCGCGACATGCAGGTGGTTGGTGTCGACGAGCGTCCCGTCGACGTCGAACACGGCCGCGCGATCCATGGCCAGTCCCTTCCGCTCTGCCTCATCAGCCGCACGAGTACCACGCGACGGTCCCGCCAAGCCGTCCCGGTCATGGATCACGCCGCCCCGGCCGGAACCCGCCCCTCCCGCGTCCAGGCCAGCAGCTCATCGGCCGACCACGTCGTCACCACCCGTTCCGCGGGCACCCCGCACTCCTCCGCCCGCGCGCAGCCGTGGATCTGCCAGTCCAGCTGCCCCGGGGCGTGTGCGTCGGTGTCGATCGCGAAGAGAACGCCGGCCGACACGGCCCGGCGCAGCAGCCGGCGGGGCGGGTCGAGCCGCTCCGGGCGGCTGTTGATCTCCACCGCCGTGCCCGACTCGGCGCACGCCGCGAACACCTCGTCGACGTCGAACTCCGACTCCGGCCGCCCCCGCCCGGTCACCAGCCGCCCGGTGCAGTGGCCGAGGACGTCCGCATGCGGACTGCGTACGGCGGTCACCATGCGGCGGGTCATCGAGCGGGCATCCATACGCAGCTTGGAGTGCACGGACACCACCACGACGTCGAGCCGCTCGAGCAGCTCCGGCTCCTGGTCGAGCGAGCCGTCCTCGAGGATGTCGCACTCGATGCCGGTCAGCAGCCGGAACGGAGCCCAGGTCCGGTTGAGGTCCGCCACCACGTCCAGCTGTGCGCGCAGCCGGTCGGCGGACAGCCCGCGGGCCACGGTCAGCCGTGGCGAGTGGTCGGTGAGCGCCGTCCACTCGTGTCCGAGCGCCGCCGCGGCCCGGCCCATCTCGTCGATCGGGCTGCCGCCGTCCGACCAGTCGGAGTGCACATGGCAGTCCCCGCGCAGCCGCGCCCGCAGCCCCTCACCGCCCCGGACCCGCGGGTCGACCAGACCCGTCTCGCCCTCCAGCTGCTCCAGATAGCCGGGCACCTGCCCGGCCAGCGCCTCCCGCACCACCTGCGCGGTCTTCGGGCCGATTCCCTTGAGGGACTCCAGCGACCCGGCGGCGGCCCGCTCGCGCACCTCGTCCTCCGGCAGCGCCTTCAGCACCCGCGCCGCGCTGCGGAAGGCACGGACGCGGTACGTCGGAGCCAGGGACCGCTCCAGCAGGAAGGCGATCCGGTCCAGGGCCTCGAAGGGATCCATCGCCACCTCCTCCGGGGACTCCTCCAGGGTTCCCCAGCAGTGCGGTGGCCGCACGACGGCCGGCACCCGGCCACCGCCGGGCTGCAAGCCGCTCGTCGAGCAGACGCACGAGGGTCGCGACGGCCGGATCCGACTTACGCTCGATGTCATGACCGAAATCGCGAGCCCCCATATCTCCCACCCGCGGATCATGGTGCTCGGCGTTCAGCCCGGGCGGCCGCCCTTCCGCATCGTGGAGATAGACGGTGAAGTGGTCGGGGCGGCGCGGGCCGTCACCGACGTCCTGGAGACCGCCGCCGCCTTCGGCATCACGGTCCACGACCTCGACGATCCGGAGGTGGTGCGATGGGTGGGCGGCGACAAGTTCACCTGGATCCCGCACTAGAACCGGTGGAGCTCAGCCGACCGTCCACTTCTGGTTGGCACCGCCCGTGCAGCTCCAGATCTGCAACCGGGTGCCGTTGGCCGAGCTGTTGCCGGTGACGTCGAGACACTTGTCGGCCTGCGGATTGACGATGTCGCGCGCCGCGGTGACGACCCATCGCTGGTTTGCGCCTCCCGTGCAGTCCCACAGCTGCACGGTCGAGCCGTCCGCGGTGCCGTGGCCGGTGACGTCCAGGCACTTGCCGAGCGCCCGGATCGTCCCGTCCGAGCCGACGGTCCACTGCTGCGCGGCGGAGCCGTTGCAGTCGTACAGCTGTACGGGGGTGCCGTTGGCGGAGCTCGCCCCGGCGACGTCGACGCACTTGCCGGCCAGCCCTCTGATCGCCACGCCGGTCGCGGTGTCGCTGGTCGTCACCGACACATGGTCCACCACGAGCTGCTGCGGGAAGACCGTGGAGCCGTCCGGGTCGCCGGGCCAGTAGCCGCCCACCGCCAGGTTCATGATCAGGAAGAATGGCTTGTTGAACACCCAGGTCCTTCCGCCCAGGTCGGCGGGGGTCCGGCGCTGGTAGACGTTCCCGTCCACGGACCAGGTGATCGAGTCGGGTGCCCAGTCGACGGCGAAGGTGTGGAAGCCGTCCGCGAAGGCCTGGCCGTTCGGCAGGGAGTAGGCGGCGCCGATGCCGCCCGAGCCGAAGTAGCCGGGGCCGTGGATCGTGCCGTGGACCGTCGAGGGCTCGTAGCCGACGTTCTCCATGATGTCGATCTCGCCCGAGTCCGGCCAGCCGACGTCGCCCAGGTCGTTGCCGAGCATCCAGAACGCCGGCCACATGCCCTGCCCGCGCGGGATCTTCATCCGGGCCTCGACGTGCCCGTACTGCGCGGTGAACTTCCCCGCGGTGTTCAGCCGGGCCGAGGTGTACTCGCAACGGCCGTACCAGCACTGGTAGTTGACCGGGTTCTCGCGGCGGGCCGTGATGACCAGGTGGCCCTGTCCGTCGAGCGCGGCGTTGTCGGTGCCGGGTGTGTAGTACTGCCGCTCGTGGTTGTTGACGTTGTCGCCGGTCTCGATCTGCCACTTGGAGGAGTCGACCGCTGCCCCGGCGGGGCCGTCGAACGTGTCGGAGAAGGTCACCGCCCGGACGCCCGCAGGCTCTGCCCGGGCGGGGGCGATCGCGGCGGACGCGACGAGTACGGCGGACAGCGCGGCGAGCAGACAGCTGCGGAGCAGGCGTGGCGAGGGCAAGGGCTCTCCCTTCCGTACGGCGCCTCGGGGTGCGGCTGCGCCGACTGAGGTGGGGGGGTGAAGGGGTCACCTTGATTTAAGAGGTGAGGTAAGGGGCCGTCAATACCCAGGTACAGACCAATAGTTGAGGCTCGGCCTCAACGGCGTACATGCACCGCCCGGCCCAGTCGGCGGCCCAGCAGCAGATAGCCCGCCAGTGCTCCCACGGTGTTGAGGATGACGTCGTCGATGTCGAAGGCGCGGCCCGTGACCATCGCCCCCTGGGCCAGCTCCACCAGGAGCATGACGGCCGCGGTGAGTAGCAGCACGCGCAGGATCCCCCGCGCCCGCGGCGCGAGAACCGGCACCAGTACCCCGAAGGGCACCCCGAGCAGCAGATTGCCGCCGATCTGCCGGATCGCGTCACGCAGCGCCGGCTGGTCCAGATAGGCCTGGAGGGAGCGGCCCGGCCGCAGATTGCTGTGCGTCAGCGCCTCGGAGGCGGGGGAGGGCTGCAGGGTCACTCGGGCCAGCACGACCGCGAAGGCCACCATGACGGCGAAGGCGCACGCCATCGCCAGTGCACGGCCGATCAGGGGAAGCAGCCGCCGCGGTGCGCGCGCCTTCCGGGCGGGGGGCTTGGCGGGGCGCGGGCGGGACAGGATGCGGGACAGCAAGGCTGCACGGGCCATTCGGTCCTCCAGTCTTCAACTTCCCATCTCTGTAAGGCGGTTACCCCCGGACAGGACAACGATGCCGCGACCCACCGCCGCGGTTTCGCCCCCTGCGACCAGGGCACTCCGCCGGAGACCCGCGCGCGCCGCCCTGGCCTCCACCCAGGCTGGTGCTTTGATGACACAGCGTGACACGACGAACCGCGGAGGTGGCCGCCCATGACCCGGCGTACGACTCTGCTCGCGCCGGCCGAGGTACTGGCCTGGTGGGTGGCGCTCACCGGGTTGTGGCTGGTCCTCGTCAGCGCGGTCGACACCCTGGAGCTCGCCGTGGGCGCGGGCTCCGCCGGCGTGTGCTCGCCTCGGCGGTCACGGCGGGCGCGGTACTGCGGGTCGCCGCGCGTGTGTTCCTCGGCCTCGGGCCCCCGCCGCCGGAGGCGGGGGAGTACGAGACGACCGGATGCGCCAGGAGTTCCCCGACCTCGTCCAGCACTACTACCGAGCCAACAAGCTGTGGTCCGGCTCCTACTTCGCCGGGTCCGTCGGCGGGGCACCCCTGGCGACAGTGCGCCGGTACATCGAGAACCAGAACCGCCCGCCGCAGCCGGCCAGGGCCAACAGTGCGGAGTCGTGCCCACGGCGCGGGTCAGAGCAGGATTGAGAAGCGATTCCCCACCGGACTGAAGCCCGGTAACCCCTCGCTAGATCCTGGTGGCCTGGCTGCTGGTGGGCGCCACGCTGCTCGGCGTGCTCACCCTGCCCGGCGTCCCGGCCACCTGATCAGGTTCCGTAGGTGACCCGCACCTCCTTGAAGCCGAGGGAGCCCAGCAGGCCTTCCAGCATGCCGGTGGTGTTGGACTCGGCCCGCTCGGTGAGCTCGCTCTCCTTCGCCGCGGCACGGATGTGCCGCACCGCGAGCTGCTGCACGGCCTGTTCGCTGTTCGGGTTGTCCGAAAACAGATCGCCCAGCCGGTCGAGCAGACCGCGCTGCTTGGACACGGCGTAGGAGCGGTCGGTGTCGAGGGCGGGATCGCCGAGTGCCGCGTGCGGCAGCCGGAGCGTGGCGGACGTACGGTCCTCGTCGACCGTCACGTCGTCCTCGCCGACCCTGCCGAGGTCGACATAGGCGTCGACGGTGCCCGCGCCGACGTACAGGGTCCGGGTGCCGCGAATCGCGTCGGGCAGGTACTTGGCGTCCTTCTCCAGATCGACGACGACCTGGAAGTTGCCGGAGGCGGCGTCGTAACGGCTGATGTCCTGGATCGACTTGAGCAGGGCCGGACCCGAGCGGTCATGCGTCTCGGTGCCGAACAGGTCCCGCAGTCCCGGCAGCACGCTCAGCCGGATCCCGGCGAACAGCACGACGAGCACCAGCACGACGGCGCTCACGGCCTTCGCCCAGCCGGGCAGGCGCCGGGGGAGGCGCTTGATGGAAGTCGTCATGGCGACGGTCCTCCTTCCTCCTGTCCACATGCCCCTCAAATCCCTTGGCCGACCGCATGGTTGACCGATGTACGACGGATGAGGGGGAGCGCCGTCCAGTCAGACGGCGGGTGTCCCGGGCCGCGGGAGGGCCGCGTCCAGTGTCGGCTGCGGCGGCAGCAGCCGCGACAGGCCGGTGACCCGCAGGACGCGCAGGGTCAGCGGGTGGGTGCAGACGAGGTGGAGTTGCCCGTCGTGGGCGAGGACCCGGCTGCGGGCCCGGTATAGCAGACGCAGCCCGGAGGCGTCGAAGAACTCGACCCTGTTGAGGTCGATCACGATGCGGGGGGCGGGCCGCGCCGTCACCTCGTCCAGGTGTGGGAGGATCTCCGCCGCGGAGAGCATGTCGATCTCCCCGCGGAACTCCAGGACCGTGTGCCCCCGCTCCTGGTGGACGCGCAGATGCCGGGTGAGCGGCGCAGCCTCCTGCCCCACGACGACCTCGCCTCCAAGCGGCCTGACGAGCCCACAACTGCGGGCCCCGCCCTGCAAGTTACCTCCGATAGAGTGAATTTCAGCATGTTCGATTGACATATGTCATCGAAATTGAGCCTGAGTTCATTCGTGTTTCGAGGGCTCCGGCAGGGCGGGGCAGGACGGAGTGGCAGGAGGCGGCGGTCAGTCGACCAGCAGGACCAGCTTCCCGGTGGTGCGGCCGGTGTCGCCGAGCGCGTGGGCCTTGGCGGCCTCGGCCAGCGGGAAGGTGCCCGCGATCGTCGCGTGCAGTCGGCCGTCCTCGACGAGTCCGGCGATGGCGTTCATGCCGGTGTGGTCGGCGTCGACGAGCATCCGGACCGCCCGGACGCCGAGCCGCTCGGCCTCCTCGTAGAAGTCGTCCGAACCGACCGGCAGGATCGAGACCACGAGCCCGCCGGGGCGCAGCACGCGCAGCGAGCGCACGGCGGTCTCGCCGCCGATGGTGTCCAGCACGACGTCGACGTCCCGCACCGCCTCCGCGAAGTCGGTCGTCCGGTAGTCGATCGCCTCGTCCACGCCGATCTCGCGCAGGAAGTCGTGCTTGCCCGCGCTCGCCGTGCCGATCACATACGCGCCCCGGGCCTTGGCGATCTGCACCGCCACATGCCCGACCCCGCCGGCCGCGGCATGGATCAGCACCCGCTGTCCCGGCTGCACGTCCGCCCGCTCCACCAGCGCCTGCCACGCGGTCAGCGAGACCAGCGGCAGCGCGCCCGCCTGCGCGTGGTCGATCCCGGCGGGCTTCAGTGCGAAGGCGCGGGCCGGGCCGGTGACGTACTCGGCGTGCGAGCCGTGACCGAACGGGTACGGCAGCATGCCGAAAACCTCGTCGCCGGGCTTGAACAGGGCGACGCCGATCCCGGTCGCCTCGACCACGCCGGACACGTCCCAGCCGAGGACGAAGGGCGGCTGCCCCAGGAAGCCGCCGGAGGCGCGGTGCTTCCAGTCGGTCGGGTTGACGCCGGCGGCCCGCACCCGGACCAGGACCTCGTTCGGCCGTGGGGCCGGCCGCTCGATCCGCACTTCCTTCAGTACCTCGGGCCCGCCGAGGACATCCTGACTGATGGCTCGCATGGTGTTCACATCGCTCATGGTGCTCCAGCCTGCCGCGGTCGGCCCGCTGGGAGAATGGCAAGATTGCCAAGCTTCGATAGGATCGTGCCATGAGTGGCAGTGACAGTGGCAATCGGCAGACGCACCGGGTCGCGGTCCTCGCGCTCGACGGTGTCTACCCCTTCGAGCTCGGCATCCCGGCGCGCATCTTCGGCGCCGCCGACGGCCGGTACGAGGTGCTGACCTGCACCGTCGATGGCCGCCCGGTGCGCACCAACGCCGACTTCACCGTCACCGTCGAACACGGCCCCGAGGCCCTGGGCACGGCGGACACCGTGGTCGTCGCGCCCATCGCACCGGAGTCCGTCTCCACCGACCTCCCGGACGAGGTCGCCGCCGCGCTCGCCCGGATCCGCCCCGGCACCCGCATCGTCTCCATCTGCACCGCCGCCTTCGTACTGGCCGCGGCCGGGCTGCTGGACGGCCGCAGGGCCACCACCCACTGGCAGCTCGCCGACGAGTTCCGGCGCAGGTACCCGCACATCGACCTCGACCCGGACGTGCTCTTCGTCGACGACGACCCCGTCCTGACCTCGGCCGGAGCAGCCTCCGGCATCGACGTCTGCCTGCATGTGGTGCGCAAGGACCACGGCAGCCGACTCGCCAACACGGTCGCCCGCCGCTGCGTGGTGCCCCCGTTCCGGGACGGCGGGCAGGCGCAGTACATCGAGCGGCCCGTCCCCGAGTCCGGCGCCGCGAGCACGGCCGCCACCCGCGCCTGGGCCCTCGAACGCCTCGACGAACCGCTGACCCTCGACGACCTCGCGGCCCACGCCCGGATGAGCCGGCGCACCTTCGCCCGCCGCTTCAACGACGAGGTGGGCCTCAGCCCCGGCCGCTGGCTGATCCAACAACGCGTCGCCCGGGCCCGGCACCTGCTGGAGTCCAGCGATCTCCCCGTGGACACGATCGCCGGCCAGGTCGGCTTCGCCACGGCCGCGTCCCTGCGCCAGCACCTGCACACGGCGATCGGCGTGTCACCCCAGACGTACCGGCGGACGTTCCAGACGACACGCTGACGCTCCGCTGCGCTCGCGCGAGAGCCCCATCGCCTCGGCTCCCCGGCGCACGTCTGGTTTCGGACTTTCTCGCCTGGGCCGCCGGGCAGGCGGAGGTGACCGCCTACTCGGCGAACACGGACGCGGTCCGCTTCTACGAACGGCAGGGATTCGGCACGCACTCCATGCCCCTGAGGCGGCTGCTCGGACCGGCCTCCCGCGGCTGACGCCCGTCTCCTCGCCCGTCGCCCGGCCTCAACCGGGCGCGCAAAGGCCATATGTCGATTAACACCCTCCTGGCGGAGAGTGACGGAACCCTCACGTCCGCACACCCGCTGAGGTTGATCCTTTCGGGTTGGAACCAGATAAGCTCCCGTCCGGCGCTGCGAGTTGACGCGATCGCGACGGGTCGGCTCTCGGTGCGTACTCATGAGTGCGGTCCCCTTGCACACCCCCCTTGCACATCCCCTGTGCACACCCCCCCGTTCGATCGTGTTGCTTCGAAGGATGCAGATGGAACTCGCCACTCCGCCCCCGGCGGCGCGGGCCCCTGTCGCCTGGTACAGCTGGTGGCTGATGCCACTGGCCTTAGGAGGCGGAACGGTTGCCGCCACGTTCATGAGCTCGGAGCGAATAACCGTCGCCGTCGCCGGAGCCGCGGCGACCGCGGCGAGCTCCGTGTGCGTACGGCTGCTGATCCGCACCCAGGCGCAACTGCGCCGCGCGGAGGGCAGCTTCCGCACCTCGCAGGCCGAGCACTCGCAGCAGTGGCAGCAGCATGTGGCGGGCCTGGAGCGCAAGCACTCCGCCGAGCGCGCCGCCCACGAGGCCCAACTCGCCGACCAGTCACGGGCGTACTAGACGCGGCTGGCCGGGCAGGCCGAGAGCTACGAGGGACGCCTCACCGAGCAGGCCGACGGCTACCAGGCGCAGCTCGCCGAGCAGGCCCGCAGCCACGAGGCGCAGCTCGCCGAGCAGACCGCCATCTGGCAGGAGCAGCTCGCCCACCAGCAGGCAGCGGTGGCCCGCCTCGCCGACGAGCAGCTGCCCGACGCGCTGAAGCGGCTGCGCGCCGGTGACGCCATCGACGACCTGCTGCCCTCCGTCAGCCAGTGCGCCAAGGTCGCTCCCGAACTCCAGGCCGATCTGCGCAAGGTGCTGCGGACCGCCCTGATCGGCGTCGAGGAGGAGTTCAACCGCTCCACCTCCGCCGAGCAGGCCGTGATCAGCATCGGCAACCGCATCCACGTCCTGACCAGCAAGCTCCGCGGCCGGCTGCACGAGATGCAGGGCGAGCACGGCCGGCTGCCGGCCGTCGCGCGCGGCCTGATGGAGCTCGACCAGGCGATCGGCCCCGCCGACTGTCTCGCCGCCAGCATCAGTGTCCTCGGCGGCTCGGACCGGCCCGGCCGGCAGTGGCAGGAGCCGCAGCGCCTGCTCAGCGTGGTCCGCGGCGGCATCGGCCGGATCAAGGACTTCCACCGGATCGACGTACGCCACCTGCCCGAACTCGGCGTCGACGGCGGCCTGGTGGACCACCTCACGCTGATCTTTGCGCACTTGCTCGACAACGCTGCCCGCTACTCGCCGCCCACCGAGCCGGTGCTCGTCTCCGGCAAGGAGGTCCCGAACGGCGTCGGCATCGAGATCCAGGACTCCGGCAAGGGCCTGAGCGAGGAGAAGAAGCGCGAGGCCGAGCACGCCCTCGCCGGTACCGCGCCCGGCGCGGGGCTCGGCGGCATCTCGGAGGACGCGAACACCGGTCTGCGCGTCGTCGGCATCCTCGCCCGCCGGTACGGCATCCGCGTCACCTTCGCGGACTCGCCGTGGCTGGGCACTTCGGTGGTGGTCGTGGTTCCGCACAAGTACTTCAGCCCGCTGCCCGCGGCCGCCTCCGCCGCCCCGGCGGCGACCGCCCCGACGGCGCAGGCCGCCCCGTCCGCCCCGGCCCGCGAGCAGCGCGACGCGGCAGCGGACCCGGCCGACACCGACGACGCCGTGGACACCACGCCCGGCGGCCTGCCCCGGCGCCGCAGCAAGCGGCACGAGGCGGCACGCCATGAGCCGGCCGAGCGCCCGGAGCGGACGGAGGAGACGACGAGCGTTGCCGCCGTTCCGCCCGACGCGTCCTTCGCCGGCCTGGCCGCCTTCGCCACCGCGGGCCGCGAGCCCGGCGAGGAAGGCGCGACGGCCGACCGCCGTGAGTCCACCGAGCAGCACCGCACTGAAGAGAGCGACAAGTCCACATGACGCAGCAGGGAACCGATGTGAGCTGGGCGCTCCGCGATCTGGTGGAGTCGATTCCGGAGATCCGCTTCGCCCTCGTGGCCTCCAGCGACGGCAAGGCCATCACCTCCTACGGCGCCGAGGACCCCGACGACGTCGACCGTTTCGCGGCCGTGGTGGCCGGACTGCAGGCGCTGGCACAGCCGGTCGCCGAGCAGTTCCCCAAGTACGCGGGGCAGCTCAGGCTGGCGATGATCGAGGTCGACGGCGGCCACCTCTTCGTCGTACGAGCCGGGGTGGAGACCTATCTCGGCGTCCTCGCCCGGGAAGGCCTCGACCAGGGCCTGCTCGGCCACCAGATGAGGGACCTGGCGCGCAGGATGGGTGAGTTGCTCGGCACCACTCCGCGCCTGGAGGAGCACTCTGGATGAGTGCTCCCCGCCGGCCCACGAACCCGTCCGGTCTCGAGCGCTACTACGTCCTCACCAAGGGACGCAGCGGACCGGGCGGTTCGGCGTCGAGTCTCGACGTGGCGACCCTCATCGTCTCCCGCACCAGCCCCGCACCGGGGATGCAGCACGAGCACGAGGAGATCCTCCGGCGCTGCCGCGATCCGCTGTCGGTGGCCGAACTCGGCGCCCACCTCGGATTGCCCTTCAACATTCTCGCGGTGCTGCTGACGGATCTGCTGGAGGCAGGCCACGTCGAAGCCCGTGACCCCATCCCGGCGCACCACGCCGGCCGCGGGCCGGACCTCGCGCTCCTTGAGGAGGTACTCAGTGGACTTGAAAGGCTTTGACCGTCCCGGTGGGCCGGGTGGCGGGGGCACCCGCTCGGTCAAGGTGATGATCGCCGGTGGCTTCGGCACGGGGAAGACCACCATGGTCCGCTCGGTCAGCGACATCAAGCCGCTCACCACCGAGGAGACCCTCACCCAGGCCAGCGCGGACGTCGACCACCTCATCGGCGTCGCCGACAAGACGGAGACCACCGTCAGCCTGGACTTCGGGAAGATCAGCCTCAACGACAGCCTGATGCTGTACCTGTTCGGCACGCCGGGCCAGGAGCGCTTCTGGTTCCTGTGGAACGGCCTGTTCAAGGGCGCGCTCGGCGCGATCGTCCTGGTGGACACCCGCCGCCTCGCCTCCAGCTTCCGGGCGATCGAAGAGATGGAGCGGCAGAACGTCCCGTTCGTCGTCGCGCTGAACGTCTTCCCCGACTCCAAGGACTATCCGGTCGAGGAGATCCGGGACGCCCTCGACATCTCCCCGCACACCCCGATCGTGGCCTGCGACGCCCGCGACCGGGCCTCCAGCCGTGACGTCCTGGTCACCCTGATACGTCACTTGAAGGAACGCTCTGCCGTCGCACTGGAGTCCCGATGAACGCCCAGCCCTTAAACGATCCCGATACGCCCCGCGGTTGCCCCTTCGGCCATGACACCGAGCTCACCCGGCTGTACGGGCCGGAGGCGGCGACCGACCCGCGCGGCATCTACGAGCGGCTGCGCAAGGAGCACGGCTCCGTGGCTCCGGTGCTGCTGGAGGGCGACATCCCCGCCTGGCTGGTACTGGGCTACCGGGACAGCCGGCGAGTGCTCGACAATCCCCTCCAGTTCCCCCGGGACGCGCGGATCTGGCGGGACTGGCGGGAGGGCCGGATCGCGGACAACTCTCCGCTGGTTCCGATGCTCGCCTGGCGCCCCGACTGTGTGTCCCAGGACGGCGAGGCTCACCGCCGACTGCGCGGTGCCGTCAGCGACGGGCTGCAGTCCGCCGCCGACCGCGGTGTCCGGCGCCACGCCACGCACTTCGCCAACAAGCAGATCGACGCGTTCGCGGACTCCGGCCGCGCCGATCTGGTGGCGGACTACGCCGACTATCTGCCGATGCTCGTGATCGCCCGCATTCTGGGGCTTGCCGAGGCGGAGGGGCGTCGCCTGGTCGAGTCCTGCGCCCAGGTGATGAAGGGCGGCGAGGACGCCGTCACGCACGACGGCGTGATCAGGGAGATCTTCGGTGAACTCGCCGAGCGCAGGCGGTCCGAACCCGGCTCCGACCTCGCCACCGGCCTGCTGGAGCATCACGCGGCGCTCGACCACGACGAGGTCGTGGCCCACCTGCGCGCGGTGCTGATCGCCGCGCACGTCACGACCAACCTGCTGGCCCGGGTGCTGGAGCTGGTCCTGACCGACGCCTCCCGGCTCTCCGGGCTGATCAGCGGTCAGCTGAACATCTCGGCGGTGGTGGAGGAGGCCATGTGGAACTCTCCGCCGCTGGCCGTCCTACCGGGGCGCTTCGCTGCCAGCGATGTCGAACTGGGCGGGCACCGCATCGAGGAGGGCGACCTGCTCGTTCTCGGTCTGGCCCCGGGCAACCTTGACCCCGAGATCCGGCCCGACCCGGGTGTCTCGGTGCAGGGCAACCAGGCGCACCTGGCGTTCGGCGCGGGCCCGCACGAGTGCCCCGGGCAGAACATCGGGATGTCCATCATCGAGATCGCGGTGGACGTCCTGCTGCACCGTCTGCCGGGCCTGCACCTGGCCGTGCCGCCGGAGGAGCTCACCTCGACCGCGTCCACATGGATGTCCCTGCTGGACAGCCTGCCGGTCGAGTTCGAGGTATAGGCCCTGAGACGCCGCTGCCCGGCCTGGCAGCGGCGTCATCTCACACGGAGCAGGGCCGCGGCACCGGTCCGAGGTCGATGGTGAGGACGGCCCCACCACCATCTACTGGGTTTCTGGAACAGGATTGAGGCGTCAGCCGTCGAGCCAGTCGCCTGCGAGGTCCGTGGGACGGTATCCCGTGGCGTTCCAGAGGAAATGCGGGTGGGCACAGCCGAACATGTAGGCGAGCAGTGCGGTGTCCTCCCTCCCGGTCTGAGGGTCGTGCAGGGCGTAGAAAAACTCAGATCCGACTGCGCCGGAGTCTTGTTGGACATCACGAGCGCGGGCCGTGGACGGTGCGGCGCTGGATGCCTCCACGGCGGCGATGTACGTGCGGCGCAGGATCTCCCATGTGCTGTCGGTGTTGCCGTGCCAGGGGCCGTGCAGTGCTTCGAAGGCATGGAGCTCGGCGTCGAAGAGGGGCCATGTCTCGGGGTATTGGGCTCGGCAGCGAGCGGACAGCTCGGCGGTCCGGGTGCTCAGAGCTGGTGCGGTGGGCCGCGGGGCGATGGTGAGGGTGGTGCCGTGGGTGAGGATGCCGGTGCATGCGTTGGGCTGAAGGTCGCACAGCGGGCAGTCCTGGGCCGGGGGGAGGCTCTGGGTGATGCCGTCGAACCACAGGGCGTGGCGGCCCGTGAGCCCCAACCAGACGATGGTGCTGGTCATCAGCCAGGTGTTCCACATCGGGGGATGCGCCTCGGGCATGCAGCCGTACTTGATGAGGGCGATGGCGCTGGCAGCGTAGAGGGCCTTGGTGTGGGAGGGCATGTCGGCGAGCCAGAAGTTGCTGATCTCGCCGGTGAGGGCGTCGGCTCGTACGTCGACCATGTCGTCGACGACGCGGCACAGCAGCAGGGAGGCGAGGTGTTCTTCTTGCCAGAGTTCGGTGTCGGGCGAGACGTGCCAGAACAGGCAGTCCATCATCTGCAGGAGTGAGTAGGTGCTCTGGCTGAGTGGGTTGGTCTGGGGGAGTACGACGCTGCCCGCGTGATGCTGTTGGAGCCAGTACTCGTCCACGGATCGCTTATGGGCTGCGTAGAGTCCGCAGACGAGGGCCCGTGCGGTGTTGGTGCTGAAATTCTCGGCCAAGCGGCCTTCGATGAGTTGGGTGAGGTGCGTGGTGTCTATGGTGTCGATCACGCGTTTGTATTCGTGGAAGAGCAGGATGTCGTCCTCGAAGCGGTGGCGGTAGCCAAGGTCTCGTTCAAGGTCGTTCATCTGCCGGGCCAAGACCCATCCACCGGTCAGGACGCTGTCGAGTTCCCGGTGGTACGGCCAGGTCTTGACGGTGAGGGGACGACCGGCGCTCTGCCGCCAACCGTAGTCAGCCAGCGTGCGTGCGGGGGGCGTGGGCAGCCGACGGCACAGAGGGCACGTGCAGACGGTTGTTTGCTCCTCCTCGCGCGGCGGGGTGAGTGCCCGGCTCCTCCAGGCCCCTTCCAGCATCACGCAGGTCAGTCGGCAGACCTCAATATCGGTGCTGACTTGGGGGAAGGCCGCTTCGATCACGCGCAGGCTGGTGTCGAGTCGCCTCAACCTGGCGTAGCCCTCCTCGTCGGGCGGGAGGAACGCGCGCGGCGCCAGATGGAGGGCTCCCTCCACATGCAGCGTGGTGCTGGAGTGGGGGGATCCGAGTGCGTCCAGCCGCTGCTGAGCGGCGTTCTGGCAATCTCGGTACTGCTCCGTGCACCCATTGATGTGTTTCGCAAAGAGGCGGGCCAGGTTGTTCCCCGCCTCCGCCGGCTGGAGCTGGGCGCTTGGCTGCGCCGGGAGCAAGCTGTCGGTGGACGTCTCCGGACCACCGCCTACGACTCGAGAATTCACACCGGTCTCCCTTCAAGCTGTGCTCCTGGCAACGGAATCGATCGGCCGTGGTTGTTGGCCGGTCGTGTCCGAGAAAGGGGAGCGGGTCGCCCACCTGCTGCTTCGAGGACGATCTGCCCTGCGCCCGCCCGGTTCTCGAACGCGGCGAGCCGCTCGTCCACGGCAGATTCATCCGCGACACCGCCGGCGGCCTCCCATGAACGGCCCGCCCTTGTCGAAGGGGAGATCGAACCGGACGTCCTGCGGCATGCGTTTCCTTTCGGGAGACGGCAGCGCAAAGTCCCCCCGCCCCTGCGCGCGGGCGGTCACCGTGACCGCCCGCGCACTCGAACTGGGTTTCGTGGTACGAAAGTTGAACCGGAAAGCGGTATGAGACTGCCCAGAGCGTAAATGATCTACGCGTAACCGGACCGTGATGTCCGTTACTGCTCAAGCCTCTTGAGCTGCGTATACTCCCTCGCCCCACACCGGTAACACCGACGCGTACCGGGACCGAAGGTGCGGTTACGGCCCCATGCCGAGGCCCGCCGTGCCGGCCGCCGCCGTGTCGGCCGAGTCAGTCCCGGCCGCCCTTCTCCTTGGTCGGCCACACGCCGGTCGAGCGCGCGATGGCCTTGGCGCCCGTGCGGTCCACCGCGCTGCGCACCGCCGCGAAGATCGCTCCCTGGATGGCGGCGGCCAGCAGAATCTCCCCCCAGCCGCGGTCCGGGTCCAGCGCGTCGGGCGCGTCCTCCTCGTGCCGAAGCGCCATCCACGTCTTGCGGAAGGCGAGGCCCGCCAGCGCACCGCCCGCATAACCCAGCACCCATCCGACCGGCTGGTAGGCGAGGGGGAATTTCTTCTTCTTGCTCTTCTTGGCCACCGTGGTCTCCTCGGTTGTCGGTGTACGGGCTGGGCTGCGCCGGCTGCGGGGTTCAGGGACGGCCGGCGGCCGGGACCTCCTCACCCGGACGGACCGGCCCAGGCGATGTGCCGTCCCCGAACGGACGGCCGCCGAGTTCCTCGCGGTGATGCGGGGTCAGCCAGCCGGACAGATCCGGTCCCAGCGGCACGATCCTGGTCGGATTGATGCCGGTGTGCACCTGGTGGTAGTGCCGCTTGATGTGGTCGAAGTCGACGGTGTCCCCGAAACCGGGCGCCTGGAAGAGATCGCGTGCGTACGCCCACAGCACCTGGTTCTCCGTCAGCTTCCAGCGGTTGCACTTGAAGTGGCCGTGGTAGACCGCGTCGAAGCGGACCAGCGTGGTGAACAGACGGATGTCCGCCTCGGTGATCGTGTCGCCGACCAGATAGCGCTGCCGGGCCAGCCGTGGCGTCAGCAGCTCCAGCCGCCGGAAGACGTCCGAGCAGGCGGCCTCGTACTCCGCCTGCCCGGTGGCGAAGCCCGCCCGGTACACACCGTTGTTCACGTCCTCGTAGACGTCCGCCATCACCTCGTCGATCTCGTCGCGCAGCCGCTCCGGGTACAGGTCGGGTGCTCCCTCCCGGTGCAGGGACGTCCACTGGGTCGCGAAGTCCAGGGTGATCTGCTGGTAGTCATTGGTGACCAGCTGCCCGGTGGGTACGTCCACGATCGCGGGCACGCTGACGCCGCCCGGGTAGCCGGTCTCCCGCTTGTCGTAGGCCTCGCTGAGATAGCGGATGCCGAGCACCGGGTCCCGCCCGTCCGGGTCCAGGGTGAAGCGCCAGCTGCGGTCGTCCTGGATCGGATCGGCGACGGCCAGCGACAGGGCGGCCTCCAGCCCCAGCAGTCGCCGGGAGATCACGGCCCGGCTCGCCCATGGACAGGCACGGCTGACGACCAGCCGGTAGCGGGCCGCGGCCACCGGCCAGCCGTCCCGGCCGTCCGCGGTGATCCGGTCCGTGAAGTGGCTCTTGGACCGCCGGAACGGCTTCCTGCCGTACGCGGTGTTGCCGTCGCCCCCGGCGCTCATGACCTGTCTCCTTCCCAAGGGGGGCATGTACTGACCACCTGATTCCCCGAGTTCCCCCCTTTCCGCTCACGGCACGGTGTGACCCGCGCCGACCGGGGCAGTCGGCGATGATGAGCGGGACAACCACGCACGCACAGCACGACCGCACCCCGGACCGCGGGCAGGCGCCCAAGGCCGACCGCAGGACGCGCCTGACCGTGCTGGTGGCGCTGGCGGCCAACCTGGTGATCGCGGTCGCCAAGACGGTCGGCGGACTCACCGCCGGGTCCCCCGCCCTGCTGTCCGAGGCAGCGCACTCCGTGGCCGACAGCATGAACGAGGTCTTCCTCCTCGCCGCCCTGCGCCGCAGCCGTCGCCCCGCCGACCGGCGCCACCCCTTCGGCTACGGCAAGGAACGGTTCTTCTGGTCGCTGCTGGCGGCCGTCGGGATCTTCGTCATGGGCGGCTGCTTCTCCTTCTTCCAGGGCTTCGAGGCGCTCAGCAGGGGCACCGAGGACAGCTTCGGCGGCTATGTGGCCGGCATGATCGTGCTCGGCGTCGCCCTGCTCACCGAGGGCGTCTCCCTGCTGCGGGCCCTGCACCAGCTGCACGGGCAGGGCACCGCCGACGGCCTGCGCGATCCGGCCCTGCGCACGGTGATCGCCGAGGACGGCACCGCGGTGCTCGGGGTGACCCTCGCCCTCGCCGGTATGGCGGTGCACATGGCCACCGGCCAGGTCGTGTGGGAGGCGTCCGCCTCGCTGGCCATCGGCGCGCTGCTGGTGTACGTCGCCTACCGACTCGGCCGGGACGCGCGCGACCACCTGATCGGCGAGGCCGCCGACCCGGAGACGAGCGGCAGGATCCGGGCGCTGCTGCAGGCGCAGCCCGAGATCGACAGCGTGGAGGCGCTGCTCACGATGAAGACCGGCATCGACTCCACGCTGGTGGCCGCCCGCATCGACCTGGTGCCCGGCCTGGACAGCGAACGGGTCGAGGAGGTGGCCGTACGCATCAAACGGTCGATCGCCCGCACGGTTCCCGAGGCGGACCAGATCTTCCTCGACGTGACCGACCGGCCCGCGCAGGAGACACACGAAAGCCCCGCCGCGACGGGGGAACGCGGCGGGGCCTGAACTGCGAGTGCCCGCCGTACGGCGCTTCATGCACCCCGGGCACGACAATCTGCGAATTTTCTCGGAGAAACGGCGGGATCAGTCCCCGTCGACCGGTTCGAGGACGAAGACCGGGATCTCACGGTCCGTCTTCGTCTGGTACTCGGCGTACGGGGGATAGGCGGCCACGGCACGCTCCCACCACTCGGCCTTCTCCGCGCCCGTGACCTCGCGGGCTGTCATGTCCCGCTTCACCGCGCCGTCCTGGAGCTCCACGTGCCGGTCGGCCTTGACGTTGTGGTACCAGACCGGATGCTTGGGCGCCCCGCCCAGCGAAGCGACGGCTGCATACCGTCCCTCGTGCTCGACGCGCATCAGCGGAGTCTTGCGGATCTTGCCGCTCTTCGCGCCCCGAGTGGTGAGCACGATGACGGGCATCGAGGTGTCCTGCAGGGTCGTTCCCTTGGTGCCGCCGGAACTCTCGTACAGCTCCACCTGCTCGCGCACCCACTGCGTCGGGCTGGGTTCGTACTCACCCTCAAGAGGCATGGCAACCGTCCCATCGTCGCGTTCCGGAGCCGTCCGACACGGCTCACTGGCACCGAGGCTAAACAGTGACAGGCGAGGGTTTCATCCACGCCGGCCGATGTTGCGCCACAGGCATTACCTCGCGGGCCGTCGCACCGGCCGGCCGGTTGGAGCGCGCGCGAAGCCGTACGCTCGGCTCGGACCCCACTCCGACGGCAGGAGCAGCAACGATGCAGTACGTGAAGCTCGGTTCCACGGGCCTGGACGTCTCGCGGATCTGTCTGGGCTGCATGACCTACGGCCTTCCCGACCGCGGCGTGCACGAGTGGACCCTCGACGAGGAGGCCTCACGCCCGTTGATCCGGCAGGCACTGGAGGCCGGGATCACCTTCTTCGACACGGCCAACGTGTACTCGGACGGCACCAGCGAGGAGATCGTCGGCAAGGCACTGCACGACTTCGCCCGCCGGGACGAGATCGTGCTCGCCACGAAGGTGCACGGCCGGATGCGGCCCGGCCCCAACGGCGGCGGACTGTCCCGCAAGGCGATCATGACCGAGATCGACCACAGCCTGCAGCGCCTCGGCACCGACTACGTCGACCTGTACCAGATCCACCGCTGGGACCCGTACACGCCGATCGAGGAGACGATGGAGGCACTGCACGACCTGGTCAAGGCGGGCAAGGTGCGCTACATCGGGGCGAGTTCGATGTACGCCTGGCAGTTCTCCAAAGCCCAGTACACCGCCCAGCTGCACGGCTGGACCCGGTTCGTGTCGATGCAGAACCACTACAACCTCCTCTACCGCGAGGAGGAGCGCGAGATGCTGCCGCTCTGCGCGGACCAGGGCGTCGGCGTACTGCCCTGGAGCCCGCTGGCCCGCGGCCGCCTCACCCGCGACTGGGGCACCACCACCGAGCGCAGCGCGGCCGACGGCTTCGGCAGCCGCCTCTACCAAGAGGGCGACCGCACGATCGTCGAGGCCGTCACCCGGATCGCCGGCGACCGCGGCGTGCCCCGCGCCCAGGTGGCCCTGGCCTGGCTGCTGCACCAGGACACGGTGACGGCGCCGATCGTCGGTGCCCCCAAGCCGCACCACATCGATGACGCCGTGGCCGCTGTCGAGCTGGAGCTGACCGACAAGGAGATCGAGGAGCTGGAGCAGCCCTACACGCCGCACCCCGTCAGCGGGCACTGACGGGCGGCGGCGGTCAGTGCGGCCCGGGCGGTGCGAACTCGGTGCCGCACGGGCCGCCGCCCTCGCTCTCCGGCAGCGGCACGCGCTCGGCGTCCATCGTCAGCGTGCGGTAGTAGCCGCCGATGCGCTCGGCGGAGCGGCCGACGTAGTGGCCGATGAACGAGCGGCGGAACCGGTCCTCGGTGCGGTTCGGCTCGGAGCCGTGCACCAGGCTGCCGTTGAAGAACAGGACGTCGCCCGGCTCCATGTCGACCGGCACCGTCGCAAGGCCGGGCGGCGGCGGTACGTACTCCCGTGCGAAGGACACCTCGGTGTCCGCCTCCTCGGGGCAGAAGATGTCCATCCGGTGCGTGCCGGGCACGACCTCCAGCCCACCGTTGTCCCGGCCGATCACATCGCAGGCCACCCAGGCCGCCACGCAGGTTCCCGGCTCGACCCGCAGATAGAAGTTGTCCTGGTGCAACGCCTGGCCGCGCGCACCCGGCGGCTTGAAGTAGAACATGCTCTGCGCGGCCAGCACCTCCTCACCGAACAGCGTCTCCAGCACGCCGCGCAGCCGCGGGTCCAGCAGGAAACGCAACGCCACCGGGTTGATCTCGTGCGGCTGCATCACCCTCGGGTAGGCGGCCAGTGGATCTTCGGGCGCGCCGGGCGGGACCGCACGGGGCTCGAAGTGCCCCGGCACGGGCCCGGCCGCGTGCAGCGCCGCGAACTCGGCGCACAACCGGTCGATCTCGTCGTACCCGAACAGCTTCCGGACGACCGTGAAGCCGTCCTCCTCGAACCGTGCGCGGCCCTCCTGGGTCAGGATGGGAGAACCGGCGGCGCCGATATCCGTGACTGTCATGCGTCCACTCCTCGGTGAGGTGTCACTGGTCCATCACGCTAGGCCGACGCGCGGTCCGGGAGGATGCCCATGAGCGCTGACGACTTGCCCGGGACTGCCGGGGACGGCGTCCCGTCCCCGCCGCCCGGACTGGTGGTGGTCGGCCACTTCGACCAGTCTCAGGGCTACGCCATCGACCGGCCACGCGGGTCGGACAGCTGGCTGTTCACCTGGACGACGGGCGGGCAGGGGCGGCTGCGCCAGGGCAGTGCCGAGACGCGGGCGGGCGCCGGGGACCTGGTGGTGCTCGCCCCCGGGGTGCGGCAGGGCTACGGCGTGGCGCCCGGCGCGCCGCACTGGCGCTTCTGGTGGGCGCACTGCCCGGCCCGGCCGACCTGGTCGTCCTGGCTGCGCCCGTACGACGTGGGCGACGGCGTGTACGTCATCACCCCCGTCCCGGCCGGGCTGCACGGCCGCGTCGAGTCCGCCTTCCGCCGGATGCTCACCGACGCCCGCTGGACGGGCGCGGAGACCCCGCCCGCCACCACGCCGGCGGACGACCGGATCACGATGGCTCACGGCACCGCCGCCCGGGAGCTGGCGCTGTGCGCCCTGGAGGAGGTCGTCCTGCTCACGGCCGCCGCCGCGCGCACCCCCTCGCCGCCGCCCGGTGTCGACGCCCGGGTGCGCCGGGCCGAGGCGCTGATCGCCGCCGACCCGGGCGCCCCGCACACCGTCCGCTCACTGGCCGACAGCGTCGCCCTGTCACCCTCCCGGTTCGCGCACCTGTTCACCCAGCAGCTCGGCCAGTCGCCGATGCGGGCCCTGCGCGAGGCACGCCTGCGGCACGCGGCCCGGCTGCTGGAGGGCACCGACCTGTCCGTGGAACGCGTGGCCGCGGCCTCGGGCTTCGCCAGCCCGTTCCACTTCAACCGGGTGTTCCACGAGCGCTACGGCACCCCGCCCGGCGCCTACCGCGCGCAGCACCGGTGAACCGCCGCACGCCCGGTCCAAGGGGACGTCCCGTCGTCGGTCCTCTCGTCCGAGGGCGACGAGACGAGCACGAGGACGCTGCCCGAAGCTTCGGCCAGCGACGCGCAGGGCGCCTACAGCACGGAAAGCCTGGTGCGTTGGGCCATGGCGGTCGACGAGAGCGGAGTCAGGGCATCGCACTCTCCCGCTCCAGCGCGTGCGAGCCAAGCCGAAGTGCCAGCTGACCCGGAACAAGCAGCCGTAGCGGACTCGGCGCTGACACGAGCGGATGGGCCTCGCCCTCACAGCGTGTCATCCACGATCCCGCCTACCAGCGCGCGCACGGCTGCCCGCGAAAACAACAGCGGCCGAAGCCCGACATCTTTGGAGTCGCGTACCGCGACACGTTTCCCCAGTTCCGCGATCTCCACGCAGTCGTTCGCACCCCCGCTGTACGAGCTTTTGCGCCACCGCGCGTGTGCGAGGTGGGCGTCGTACGACGGGACGGTCGTGCGGGGCGTGCTCACTCTTCGAGCTCCTTGCTGATCTCTGCGATTCGGGTGCGGGTCTCCGACGGGCCCAGGGCGCAGGCCCTCAACTGGTCGAAGATTTCTGTGTAGTTGTCCACGTCTTCGGCGGACTCGAGGTACACGGAGTTTTTGGGGTTCTCCAGCCACACCAGGTTCGGTGTGGGGTCGGGGAAGGCCAGGATGACGAACGGACCGTACAGCCCGGGATGCGCTCCGAGTGAGAACGGCAACAGCTGCACGGTGATGTTCGGCTGTTCGCTCGCCTCCACCAGCTTGCGCATCTGCTCGCGCATCACCTCGGCCGAGCCGACCGTCCTGCGCAGCACGGCCTCGTCGAGGATCGCCCAGAGTTTCGCCGGCTGCTCGCCGTCCAGGCGGCTGTTCTGCCGCTCCATG
This sequence comes from Streptomyces sp. KR55, assembly GCF_052245645.1. Classification (NCBI taxonomy): domain Bacteria; kingdom Bacillati; phylum Actinomycetota; class Actinomycetes; order Kitasatosporales; family Streptomycetaceae; genus Streptomyces; species Streptomyces sp. KR55. The sequence continues at coordinate 24,074 of NZ_JBQQCE010000013.1, forward strand.
CGGACCTTGACCAGGGACTCGACCTGCGGAGGAGACAGGTCCATCCGCATCTGCGAGATCACGGAGCGTGCGTAGTCCTCCGTCTGAAGCAGGCCCGGTACGAGCATCGGCTGGTAGTTGGCGAGGTACGTCGCGCCGGCCTCCAGTGCGAGGTACCCGTCGTAGCGGGTTGCGGTCAGCACCGTCGAGTACTTCCGCCACCAGGGCTTCTGCTGCTCCTTGTCCGCCCGCACGAGGTCCAGCACGTCGGACCGCAGGGTCTCGTCCTCGACGCCGTACAGGTCCAGGAGTGCCCGTACGAGGACCGGTGTCGTGCCGCGCTCCCCGTTCTCGATGCGGCTCAGCGACCCTTGGTTGACCTCGAGCTGCTCGGCGACCTCGGTGAGCGTGAGTCCGGTCGCTTCACGCAACTCTTTGAGACGAGCGGCGAGTTGTCGGCGATACACGGACTGGGGCACCAGGCTCCTCTTCAAGGCCATGTCGGAAGTCTCCCCGTACGACGACCACGCCTACAACCCATCTGAGTCAACTTCACTAGACATATTGCCTAGTTCATGGTGACGTCGGCATGCTGTCTGGCATCACGGCTCGCGCCCCACGGCGTGCGCCGCAGCCGACTGACGGGCGTCACGCCCTCCCCACCTCGGCGTACGCTCCCGTCGGCCCTGCTCGCCACACCAGGAGGGTGTGCCATGCCTCGGACGACGTTGTTCCGCGAGCTGCTTCAACGGCGGCATCTGACGACGTACGAAGCGTTCTCGACGCGGTTCGAGCGGGCCGCTGCCAGACTGGCCGACCTCGACGGGGATCCCCGTCTGGCCTCGGTCCGGGTCTCCCCGCGCCAGTTCGACCGTTGGTACGGCGGGGAGTTACAGACTCTGCCCCGCCCGGACGCCTGCAGGGTGCTGGAGCACATGCTGGGCCGACCCGTGTCCGAGCTGTTCACCGTGGCGGAGGACCACGACCAGGAACACGACCGCGACACCCGGAACCGGGGCGGGGCACCGGATGCACCCGGGTTCCAGTCCCAGCCGCGCGGCATCCCTCTCCACGCAGACGACGAGAACCCCCTGGACATCGTTGCCCGCACCCAGCAGCTCACCACCAGCAACGCCGACGAGACGACACTCGCCTTCCTCGGCTCCTCCCTGGAAGGCATCACCGCACGGTACGAGCTCGACGGGCCGTACGTCCTCCGCCCCCAGACCCGCAACCTGCGGCAGCTCGCCCACGCCCTCCTCGAAGGCCGCCAACCACCCGGTGCACGCCGGGAGTTGTTCCGTCTCGCTGCCCGCGCCTCGGGTCTGCTCGGCTACATGGCGGTCAACACGGGCGACTTCGCACTCGCCGAGGCGTACTGCACGGAGACCCGCGAGCTCAGCCGTGCGATCGGCGACGTGGAAACCGAACTGTGGGCCGACGGCACGCTCTCCTTCAGCCTCTACTACGCGGGGCGTTACGCCGATGCCGACGCCCGCGCCGCCGCAGCCGTGGACCGCGCACCCCGCAGCGCCCAGTCCATCCGGCTCCTGGCGAACGGCCGCGCCCGGGCGCTCGCGAAGATGGGCCGGCGGCAGGCGGCGGTCAGTGCCGTCGGCCAAGCGCTGGAGCTGTCGGAACTCCACGACGTCTCGGCCGGCATCACACCCTGCATCTCCTTCGAGCCATACGGGCACGCCAGGACCCTGGCCAACGCCGTCACCGCTCACGTATCACTCGGCAATGTCGATCAAGTGCTGAGCGACGCCCAGCAGATCGACGACCTTGTCGAGCACTCCGACTCGGCGTGGAGCCGTTCGCTGGTACGGCTCGACGTGTCCGCGGCGCTGCTGCAGCAGCCGTCGCCGGATCTCGATCACGCGATGTCCCTCGGCAGGGAGGCCCTCGTGCTGTGCGGTGACGTGCCGATCAGGTCGGTTTGGCAGCGCGCTCGTGACCTGTACGAGCAGGCGCTGCCGTGGCGGGAGCAGCCGAGCGTAGGCGAATATGGCGAGGAGCTCCGGGCCTGGAGCTCCCAGCCAGCAGCCCTGGCCATGTCGCACTCCAGGGCAGTGTGATGCCGAAGGAGCGCGCCGCGTGCCCATGCTCAGCGCCGATCCCGCCGCGTTTCCCGCCGAACCTCCGGTGGATCTGGACGACCTCGCGTGTATCGCGGCGCACGACTGGGCTGCCTTCAGTGCGCTGCCGGAGATGACTGACCACTGGTCGCGGCCCGGCTGGTTCGATGGGGCCAGGGCGTACTACTGGATGCTGACGTTCCCCGACGCATCGGCGCTCACCGACCTCGCCCTGGGTTGCCAGGAGGCGCTGGCGCCGCTCGGCCTCGACCCGGTCCCCGCCGAGGACGGGTTGCACATCACGCTCGCTCGCGTCCGAGGACATGACGCCGTCTCCCACGGTCAGCTGGACGTGCTCGGCCGAACTGCGGCGCGGCTCCTGCCCGGCGCCTTCACCCTGCAGGCCGTGCCGCTGGCCGGTTCCCGGGGTGCCGTACGTTTCTCCGTCGGCCCGTGGAGGCCACTCGTACGACTCCACGCCGCGCTGCTGCAGGCCGGGCGGACCGTGGGAATCACGCCCCCGAAGCCGACGGCGCACTTCCGGCCTCATCTCAGCATCGCCTACAACAATCGAGGACGCGACGCTCGCCCGGTGGTGGACGTCGTCGCTTCCCTGCGCACCCTGCCATCCGTCGATGTAGAAGTCGCTGACGTACAGCTCGTGGAGCTGCGCCGCGACGGGGTCACGTACCGGTGGGACGTTCTGGAGAGCTTTCCGCTCACGGCACCCGATTTCGTGGGGCAGCAGTAGCCCCGTCCATCAGGGTCATCTCGGCTACTACGGCCTTGCCTTCCGGCGTGGGCCATACCAGCCATCTGGTGGCGAGGGCGGTGACGAGATGGAGGCCTCGGCCGTCCTCCTCAAGATCGAGAGGCGGAGCATCCGATGGCACGCGCGGTCGGACGGCGCCGACGTCCTTGCCGCCGTCGTGGACCCAGAGCACCGCGGTGTCCTCGTAGACGTCCATCGCCATGCCGATGGGCCCGCTTCTCGTATGCCGCAGCGCATTGGTGACCAGTTCGACGGCGACAACCGCCGTGTCGTCGAGACGTGAGCCGATGGCGCGACGGTCCAGGGCATTGCGTACCTGCTCGCGGATAAGCATCAGCGGTTCCTCGACGTTCCGCAGGTTCACCCAGCGGTGATGGACTCGATCGTCTGCGAAGTCGTGCGTCGTGACTTGGCCCGTGTGTGAGCGGAACACCCTGTGCCTCATTCCCGGTAGTTGCCGACGGGCTTCACCAGCGTCTGGACACACGAGGCGCGTCGGTACGACAGGGGACACGCCGTTTCTCCGCCGTCAGCCGGGCGTGCAACGGCGGAGAAACGGCGGATGGACGGCGTATCGCCGCGTCGCTCACACGGCGATCGTCTTCGTGGGCCGTTTCCGCCAGCGACTCGCTCCTCGCCTCAGCGAAGCGGCCCGGTGCACCCCGTGCCGGCTCACAGTCGCCTGCTCCCCCAGCCGGCACGGGGCAACTGTCCCCCCAAGTCGCGCACAGGAGGTCACTCGTGACCAGCAAGCCCCCGCCCGCGGTGGGCGAGCCCGCCCCCGAGCTGATGGACCAGGGGCGCGGCAAGCCGTCCCCCGACACGTTGCTGCTGGCACTTGTCGAGTCCAGGACCGACCCCGCCGATGCCCTGTGCGTCGGCGGCATGGCCGTCGACCAGGAGGCGGCACAGCGGGCCGGGCTGCGGTACGCGCACGCCGCCTGGGGATACGGCGCGCCCACAGAACCGCTGCCGCTCATCCTCCAAGAGCCCGCTCAACTGGTCGACCTGGTCCGCGAGAACCTCGCGAAGGGCTCGGCATGAGTACGAACGCCCTGGAGCGCGAGGTCGACGCGCTGATGGCGGCTCTGGAGGCCGCGTACGGAGACGCGGCAGTCACGCCGGGCGGGGTGGGCTGGCTCCGGGTGCACCACGTCCCGGTTCGCCGGTTGGTCATGCGCTTGGTGAGGCGCCTGCTGGCGGTGCGCGAGCCCGCGTCAGCCGTAGGCGGGCAGCAGCCCCTCGTCGTCGCCCACGACAGTGCCGCGATCGGCTACGTCTCGTACGACGTGACCCACGCCGGTGTCGCGTACGTGCTGGGGCTGCGGAGCGGGGAGCGACAGGACGAGCCCCACAACGCCCACCCCGCGGGCGCACTGCCGCCTTCAGGCATGCCCAGCACGCCGGTGTGCGCCATCTCGTGGTCGTCTCGCCACGCCGCGACCCTGCTGCCAGTGCTCGTCGAGTTGGCCGATCGAGGAATCGCCAGCACGGTCGTGGACGCGTCCACCGAGTCGGTGCAGCGGTTTCCCGAGCAGCGCACGCCGGCGATTACGGGCGTACGGCTTCCGAGCTCGATCTTCGCCCATGCCGGAGCACCGCCGCTCCCGTACGCGGGTGCGCTTCCGGAGGGTACGACCGCGACCGTCGGCCAGCATGAGATCTCGCTCGGCCGCCTGGCCCACCTCGTCTCGCATGTACTCGTACGCAGTACCGACTGCACCCAGCCGTCCTGGACGTCCGCGCTCATGGCCGAGCGTTGGCTTCACGGCGCCCTCGCAGCTCTTCGCCCTGACGTGCTGTTGTGCAGCAACGACACCAGCCCCCTCGGCGTCCTGGCCGTCGCCGCGGCAGAACGCGCCGGAGCGAACACCGTCTATGTCCAGCACGGCGCCTGGGTCGACGGACAGGTCAGCTGGCGGGCGCAGCACTGCCGCCACATCGCCGTCATGGGATCTCGTGACGTGCTCACCGCGCACACCTGGACCCGGCGCGCCGACGCCCGCACGCACATCGTCGGCCAGCCCCGTTTCGACGCACTTGCGGGCGCTGACCGCTCCCAGCAACGCGCCTATCTAAGCGGCCTGTTGACCCGTGAGACTCGTGTCGAGCCGCCGAGGATCGCCGTCTGGGCCTGCCAGCCCTTCAGCGAGCAGCGGTTGATCGGCCAGTTCGACGTGATTGCGGAGGGGCTGCGGAACACGGCCCACCGTTGGGGTCTGGTGATTGCTCCGCACCCCGCACAGAGACCGTCCGCCTTCACCGCGCTTCTCGACTCGGCCAAGGACGTTGTCGTGGCTGTGGCCGCGCCGGAGGTGGGTGCCCGCAGCTGCCTGGCCGGGGCGGACGCCCTGATCAGCGCGTCGTCCACCTGTGGCATCGAGGCACTGCTCCTCGACGTACCCGTGCTGGAACTGGTCCTGCCCGCGACCCGCACGCTCCGACTCGCCGATCATGGCGCCGCCCAATCCTGCGAGTCCGACGCTGAGATCACTGTCGCCCTCGCACGCATCGACCGGACCCCGGACGCCGTCCGGGTCCCCGCGGCGGCCAAGAACTCTATCTGCCGCTGGGAGGGCCGCAGCGCCGCGGCCGTTGCCGACATCGTCACCAAGGCCATGACCGAGAACACCACCTCGTGATGCGGCCACCCTACGAAATGGACCATCGATGACCATCTCCCTCGAGGGCGACATCGCCGCCCTGCTCTTCGCGGAAGCCGTACGTAAGACCGCCGACCACGGACGCCCCGTCAGCCCGCGCGGCATGGCGACCCGAGAACTCCTCGGCGTACACCTGACGCTGACCAGGCCCCGCGCCCGCCTCCTTCACCTGCCGCCGGCCCGAATCCTCAACCCCGCCTTCGCCGCCGCCGAGACGGTCTGGCACCTGATCGGCTCGGACGCCCCCTGGATCTTCGACTACAACAACCGACTGCGCCAGTACGCCGATGACGGCCTGCTGCGCGGCGCGTACGGGCCCCGAATGCGCCGCTGGGGTGGCCACGTCGACCAACTCGCCGAGGTGATCAGGACCCTCCGGGAGGACCCTGACTCACGGCGTGCAGTGATCCAGCTCTACGACCCGGCCCGTGACGCGGCGGGCCACCGCGACGTGCCCTGCACGCTCGGTTTCCGGTTCAAGCTGCGTCAGGGGCGGCTGCACATGTCGACCACGATGCGCAGCCAGGACGTGTGGGTCGGTTTCCCGTACGACCTGTTCTTCGCGACCGTGTTGCACGAGCTGATGGCGGGGTGGGTGGGCGCCGACCTCGGCACGTACCACCACCACGTCGACTCCCTGCACCTCTATGAAAGAGACATGCCTGCCGCCGTCGCCCTGCCCCTCACCGAGACCGGACCGACGGAGCAGATGCCCGAACTCGCCACTCCCTGGGAGGACTTCGACGAGCTGCTCGGCAAGGTCCGGCGAGGCGGGGAGATGCCGACGCATCCTGGGTGGACCCAGATGGGGGCGGCGATGCACAGCTACCGGCTGTGGAAGAGCGGCGAGTTGGAGCGCGCCGAGGGAATCGCTGGGGACATGAGGGGGCCACTCGGCACCGCACTCGTCGACTGGTACGCCCACCTGCGAGCCCGCAGGGCATCGCGCGCCATGACTGCCGGAGCAGCCCGATGAAGGCAGTGCTCGGCCTGTGCTCGTACACCCACGACTCGTCGGCCGCGCTGATCGTTGATGGCCGCCTCGTCGGGTTCGTCGAGGAAGAACGGCTCTGCCAGGTGAAGCACACCAAGGCGTACCCGGAGCTCGCCGTCACCTGGCTGCTGCAGGAAGCCGGGCTCCGGCCGGAGGACATCGACGCGGTCGGGTACAACTTCTCCGCCGCGCACTATCTGCGGGCGGTGCCACGTACCCCGGCGCTGCTGCTCTCCGCGAGACCCGCGGCAGAGCACTGCATCGGAGCCTGGGATTCACAACGGTTGCGATGCGAACGATGGTGCGTTGCCAGGCGCTGGCAGGAAAGTTTCCGCGCGCCCGAGTCCGCTCGCTCGTACACCACAGGGCCCATCAGACGTACGCCTTCGCCGCTTCCGGATCCGAGGAGGCAGCGGTGCTCGTGGTGGACAGCCTCGGGGAGACCCAGACCACGACGATCGCCCTCGGGAGGCAGCCGAGCCCTGGGCGCCCCGTCGTACGCACGCTCCACGCGATCGACGACCCGGCTTCCCTGGGTTACGTGTACGGCGCCGTCACCATGCATCTCGGCTGGCGGCGCGGCGACGAGGAGGGGACCGTGATGGCGCTGGCCGCGCTCGGTGACCCAGCCCGCTTCCGGCCGTTGTTCGCACACGCTGTACGGACGACCCACGCCGGTTTCCTGGTTGCCTCCGAACTCTTCCCGCCGAGGACGCTGCGTCGAGGCGCGGCCCGCGTCACTCCCCGATTCATCGCGGAGACCTGTCCTCCCCGCCGCCCGGACGAGCCCGTCGAGCAGGTCCACCGGGATCTCGCCGCCGCCCTGCAGGAGCGCACGGAGATGGTGCTCATCCACCTCGCCCGCATCGCGCGGCGACGCACTGGCTCCTCGCGCCTCTGCGTCGGCGGTGGCGTTGCGGCCAACTGCGTCGGCATCGGCAGGATCGTCGAGGAGGGCGTCTTCGAGGAGGTCTTCGTGCCGCCCGCACCGGGGGACTCCGGCACGGCGATCGGCGCGGCCGCCGCCGTCCACCTGGCAACGGCCCCGCAACCGCTGACGGGCATCGAAGGGGCCTGCTACCTCGGCCCTTCCTGGACGTCTCCGGCCGTCGACTGGGAGCGCTGGCCAGGGCTACGGACGCAACCCCTCACGTCGGACCGCGCCCGCTTGGAGTTGCTCGCCGACCAGCTGGCTCAAGGCCGGATCGTCGGCCTCTTCCAGGGGCGGGTGGAGGCCGGCCCGCGGGCGCTCGGTAACCGTTCCATCCTGGCGTCGCCGCTGAGCGAAGGAGTCGTGGACCGGCTGAACGCCACGGTGAAATTCCGCGAGCCATTCTGCCCCTTCGCGCCGGTCGTTCTGGAGGAGCGCGCGGGGGAGTACTTCACACTCGGCCAGGCGGCGCCCTTCATGTCGATGGCGTCACAGGTCACGATCAAGGCCCGCGAACAGATACCGGCGATCGTGCACGCCAACGGAACCGCGCGCGTACAGACGGTCGGGCCTGACCAGAACCCATTCCTCCACGCCGTACTGGACGCCTTCGCACGACGTACCGGCGCACCCGTGCTGATCAACACCTCCCTCAACATCAAGGGCAAGCCGATCTGCGGCACACCGGAGATGGCCCTGGACTGCCTGAGCAGCTCCGGGCTCGACGCGCTGCTCCTCGAGGACTGGTGGGTGACGAAGCGATGAGGATCGGCTACAGCTTCTGGGGCTTCCTCGGCCCCGGCATCACCGACACCCCTGACGGCGGGCGCAGCCACCGCCGCCCCCTCGTCGACGCGCTGATCGCCAGCGGCCACCGGATCGTCTTCCTCCAGGCCGACCGCGACCGCCGCGAAGCCGACGACGTCCTCGGCTACGACTTCGACTCCGGGTTCCCCGAGATCGACGTGCTGTTCCTGGAGTGGCGCTGGCCGATCCCGGGCCGGAACACGACGGAATGCGGAAGCCCCGGCCACACCTGCGATCTACACCGCCAGAGCGAACTCCTGCACCACTACACGGCCGACCGTCGCATCCCCACCGTCATCTGGGACAAGGACCGCCGCCTCCCGGGCGCCTCCCCGTGGCGACACCACCCCGGAGTCGCCGTCTGCGAAGCAGCCCTCAGTCCGTCCCCGGGCGCCGCGTCCCTGCTCTTCCCCGTGGCCGACCAGTGGCTCGACAGCGCCACCCTCGAAGCACTGACACGCAGGCAGCGACCGCTCTCACTCGCCTATGTCGGCAACCAGTACGACCGGGATGACGCCTTCGATCGCTACTTCGCCCCCGCCGCGGAGCACGTCTCGCACGCGGTGGCGGGTAAGTGGCAGGACACCGCCCGCTGGCCCCACGTCACCTTCCTCGGCCGCCTCGGCTTCCACGATGCGATGGCGTTGTACGGGACGGCACTGGCCACGGTCCTGCTGCTGCCCAAGCGCTACGCCCGAGCCGGACAGATGACCCAACGGATCTTCGAAGCCGTCCTGTCCGGCTGCCTTCCGCTCTGCCCCGCGGAGATCCGTTACGCCGAGCGCTTCGTCCCGGATCCGCTCCTCGTACGTAACGGCTCGGACGTCGTACGCGTACTGCGCTGGCTCCGCACCGAAGCCGGCACCGGGGCCCACGCCCGGCTGCTTGCGGACTGCGTGTCCTGTCTTGAACCGTTCCGGCTCAGCCGGCAGATAACGGTGCTCAACGGCCTCCTGGATGCCCCCGCCCCTGCCGGAGCCGTCCGATGAACCCGCTCCGTCCCCCTACCCTGGAGCACCATGAAGAGGGTCGCGATCGTCGGCTGCGGAGGCAGCGGCAAGTCGTACGTCGCCCGGGAGCTCGGCCGATGGCTCAGCGCTCCGGTGACGCACCTGGATGCGGTCTACTACGACGACGACTGGAACGAGCTGCCGAAGGACAAGTTCGCGGAACTGCAGCGAGACCTGGTCGCCGCCCCCAGCTGGGTGATCGACGGCAACTACAACTCGACCCTCCAGATCCGGCTCGAAGCCTGCGACACCGTGGTATTCATGGACATGCCCACGCCGACGTGCCTCTGGGGTGTCCTCTCCCGACAGCTCCGCCACGGTCACGGCCAGAACAAGGGCAACGGGATCTACAACCGCATCCACATGGGCGTGATCCGCTACGTCCTCACATACCGCCGCAAAATGCGCCCGCGTGTACTAGCGAAGATCGACGAGTACGCACGGAGCCACGCGCAGGTCGTCATCCTGACCAGCAGGCGCCATGCACGGCGCTGGCTGAGCGAGACGGCCGCCGGGTAACCGAACTTCCGGGCTGCACCGCCGCACGACCGGGCAACCGCTCATGACCGGGCGGACCTTCACCAAGGCGTACGCCACCGAGGTGAAGCGCGTGACGGCTCAGCGCAACCACGAGTGGCTCAGCCGCCATGCCGAACCTATGGTGCTGCCCCCGATCACCGGGTCCCGGCTGAGGGAGCTGACGTTCGCGTGGGTTGACGGGCGGCATGTGAAGCCCCGTGACCTCAAACGAGTCGCTCGACACCTGGGCTCATGCCACGAAGCGGCATGGCGCCGCAGCCTGCACCAGGCCCGGCTCACGACCGCGTACGTGTCGGACGGCCATGTCCTCGCGGGCTTCGTCGGCCCGCGCGCCACTGCCCTCTGCCAACGGTTCCGCGATGGCTACATCACCTCGGCCCGAGCCCTGGACGCCACCCTCACCCTCCTGCACCGGACGGCAGACCGCCCCGCCGCCTTCTACAAGGACTGCAACCCACGCAACATCCTGATCACCCTCTCCGGCCCACCGGTCACCATCGACACCGATGACCTCACCCTGGCCCCCTTCGGCTACGACCTGGCGAAGCTCGTCGTCACCCTGTCCATGACGCACGGCCCGCTCCCGGCCGACCTGATCGACCAGGCCCTCACCGCGTACAACTCGGCCGCCGCCGCACACCACCCCCAGCTGGGCCAGACCACCCTCACACAGCTCATGGAATACGCCGAACTCCACGGCATTCTTGCCGCGCCCTACCTCGGCCGCGGGGGCTACCGCTGGTCTTGGACGCGCGTACGCCCGACATCGACGCCCCGGAGAAAAACGTGCACCTGACTCATCCCCCCGACCTGTCCACCCCACAGCGCCTCCGCCGGGTCGTCGTCACGGGCGCGGCCGGCTTCATCGGCTCACACCTCAGCCGCGCGCTCCTGGAGGCGGGCACCACGGTCATCGGCGTCGACCGGCGGGACCCGCGGCGCGACCCCCTGGCCGCCACCAACCTCACCGAGCTCACCGCGTTCCCGAACTTTGTCCCGCTCACCGCGGACGTGATGACCTGCCCCCTGGACCCGGTGCTGCTCGACGCAGACGCCGTCTTCCACCTCGCGGCCCTGCCCGGCGTGCGCCCCTCCTGGGGCCCAAGTTCGACGCCTACGTCGCTGCGAACATCCAGAGCGTGCAGAGACTCATGACCGTCGCGTCCCGCCTCCACATCCAACGGGTGGTCCTCGCCTCCTCGTCCAGCGTGTACGGCGCGACAGACGGCTGCCCGAGCAGAGAGACCGACCGCCCCGGCCCGCTCTCGCCCTACGCCGTCACGAAGCTCGCCGCCGAGCAACTGTGCCTCGCCCACGCGGCCCGCCCCGACACGACGACAAGCGTCATCGCGCTCCGCTACTTCACCGTCTACGGCCCGCGCCAACGCCCCGACATGCTGATCCACCGCGTCCTCACGGCCGCACTCCGCCAAACCCCGCTGCACGTCTTCGGCAACGGCCTCCAGCAACGGGACTTCACCCACGTCGACGACGTCGTACGCGCCACTATCGCGGCGTCCCACACGCCCACCGCCAACACCGTCATCAATATCGGCGCCGGATGCAGCACCCCCATCTCCGACGTACTCGACATCGCCCACCGGCTCACCGGCCGCCCGGTCCCCGTCGCGCGGGCGGGAGCCCGAGCCGGAGACGTTCCGGCCACGCTCGCGGACATTACCCGGGCCGGCGACCTGCTCGGCTGGAAGCCGGAGGTCTCCTTAGCCGACGGCATGGAACAGCAACTCCGCTACTTGAAGGAGTCCGGCTGATGCCCTGTGCTGTCGCCGTGATCCCCTGCCGCTACGGCTCCACCCGCTTCCCTGGCCCTCGGCGAGGCCTACCTGGGATAATCTCCGAGCAGGCGGGGACGACTCCCCGGTCAGCACGCTGACCCTGCATGGGGTGGGACAACCCCCGCGCAGGCGGGGACGACCGGTGGCTGCCCGACGCCGTACGCCAGGGGCGGGGACAACCCCCGCGCAGGCGGGGGTTGTCCCTGTGCACGGCCGGTGAGGACACGAGAGCGATCAGGCGCCCGTACCCGCCTGGAACACCGTGAGGGAGATCTCCGACTCGTTGCCCGCCACAGGTACCTCCTCGGCGGTCCACTTCACCGTCAGCGGGTCCCGCTCGTCCGGCGGGGTGACGAGCAGTGACGCCGGCTCGGCCGTGCGGGCGCCGCTGATCTCGGGGCTGGCGTACGACAGTCCGGCCCAGGCGCTGTCGCCCGGTGCGAGGGTGACCGTGGCGGGCGAGCCCGGTTCGCGTTGCGGGTCGGGCCCCAGCTGCCGGCCGGACGTGTCGACGAAGGCGGCGCCCGGATAGCCGTACAGGGTGCAGGTGCGCGACGAGGTGTTCGTGAGGACGATCGGGAAGTTGCGCTGCCCGGCGCCCGGGTTGTTGCGGCCGACCGAGGCGCGGAGCTCGGAGGTGTGGCAGCGGGTGCCGGGGGCGGAGTCGGGCTCGGTGGATGCGCTCGCGTCGCTCGGGGGGCTCGCTGATGAGGAGTCCGGGGCGGATGTGGCCGTCGTCGGCTGCCGTGGGCTGCTCGTCGTGCCGTCGGCCTCGCCGCCGCAGCCGGCCAGCAGGCCCAGCACCGTGACCGCGCCCGCGAGGAGCGCCGCCCGGCGCAGGGAGGGGATGGGGTGTGCGGACGGGGACGTGGGCGTCATGTTCCTCAACACTCCCGGACGTTCGCCGATGCGTAGGTACGGGATCCTTGTGCCCCGTCCCGGGCGCCCGATGCGAACCGGGACCGGAAGAACCTCACTCCTCCGCGAGCAGGTCCAACTCCGCCCAGATCGTCTTGCCCTCGGGCGTGTGCCGGCTGCCCCAGCGCTGGGTGACCTGGGCGACCAGGAACAGCCCGCGGCCACCCTCGTCCCAGGTCCTCGCGCGGCGCAGATGCGGCGCGGTGTGGCTGGCGTCGGACACCTCGCAGATCAGCGTCGACTCGTCGTGGATCAGCCGCAGCCGGATGGGGTGCGAACCGTATCGGATGGCGTTGGTGACCAGCTCGCTCACCACCAGCTCGGTGGCGAACGAGGCCTCGACCAGCCCCCAGATGCCGAGCTGGTCGGTGACCTGCTTGCGGAGCGGGGCGACCAGTGCAGGATCGACCGGGATGTCCCAGGTCGAGACCTGCGACTCCGGCAGCCCGTGGGTACGCGCCAGCAGCAGCGCCACGTCGTCGCAGGCGCTGCCGGTCGGGAGGAGGGTGTGCAGGATCCGGTCGCAGGTCTCGTCCAGTGACCCCGTGGACGCCGACAGGGCCTCGCGCAGCAGCCCGAGACCTGCCTCGACGTCCCGATCGTGGGACTCGATCAGTCCGTTGGTGAAGAAGGACAGCACGGTGCCCTCGGGCAGGTACAGCTCGGCCGCCTCGAACGGCAGCCCGCCCAGGCCCAGCGGCGGACCGGCGGGCAGCTCGACCTCCTGAGCCGCACCGCCCGGCAGGACCATGACCGGCGACGGATGCCCTGCCCGGGCGAACGTGCAGCACCGGGACACCGGGTCGTACACCGCGTACAGGCAGGTCGCGCCGACCTCGCCGGGGTCGCTGACGTCGGCGCTGGTCTCCTCCGACAACCGGACGACCAGGTCGTCGAGGTGGGTGAGCAGCTCGTCGGGGGCGAGGTCGATGTCGGCGAGCGTGCGCACGGCCGTGCGCAGCCGGCCCATCGTGGCCGAGGCCCGGATGCCATGGCCGACGACATCACCGACCACCATGGCGACCCGCATCCCGGACAGCGGGATCACGTCGAACCAGTCGCCGCCCACCTCGGCCCGGGCCGCCGGAAGGTAACGCGAGGACGCCTCCAGGGCGGCCCTGCGCGGCAGCGTCTGCGGGAGCAGGCTGCGCTGGAGGGCGAGGGTGGTCTCGCGCTCGCGGGTGTAGCGGCGGGCGTTGTCGATGCAGACGGCGGCGCGTGCCGTGATCTCCTCGGCCAGGAGCTGGTCGTCCGGCGTGAAGGGGTCCGGGCGCCGGAAGCGGGTGAGGACGGCGACGCCCAGCGTCGTCCCACGGGCTCGGATCGGCACGGACATCGTGGCGTGGATGCCGTACCCCCTGACCCGCTCCAGCTGGGCCTTGTCCCAGGTCAGCCACTGGGTGAGGTCGTCTGAAGGGGCTTGCGCGACGATCGTCCGGCCGGCCAGCACGGAGTCGGCCTGTGGTGAGGAGGCGGGGTACACGTCCAGCTGGCCCGGTTGGACCACGGCCTCGAAGCTGCCCGGATCGACCGACTGATGGGCCGCCCGGCGCAGGGAGACCGGCGCGGTCGGCGGCTCCGCGGAGGGCTCACCCCCGGGCTCCGGCGGGTCCAGCAGGTCGACGCTGACGAAGTCGGCCAGGGTGGGAACGCAGACATCCGCCAGCTCCTGCGCCGTCCGGATGACGTCGAGCGTCGTGCCGATGCGGACGCTCGCCTCGTTGACCAGGCGGAGCCGCTCGCGTGCCAGGTACTGCTCGGTGAAGTCGTGCGCGGCGACGCACACACCGCACACCCGCCCGGCGGCGTCGGTGATCGGCGCCATCCGGGCCAGCCGGGCGTCGACCCGGCCGCCGTCGCCCATCGGCACGTGGGTGTGGACATCGTGCCCCTGGCCGGTCGTGAGCACGTGGTGCAACTGCTGCTCGATCTCCTCGCCCTGAGGCCTGGCGAGGAACTCCGTCACACGTAGCCCCCGGACGCGCTCCTCGGGCAGCCCGATCATCGCGGCCATGTCGGCGTTGATCCGGTACACCCGGAGCCGCTCGTCGTGGATCGCGACGGCGCAGGGAGTCTGGAGGAGGCTGGCCTTCTCCAGCGGATCGTCGGCCGGTCGGTCCCGGTCGCCCTCCAGAGGTGTTACGACGAGCCAGTCGTCGGTGCCGCTGTCCGGTGGTTGCCGACGGTGAGCGAGCAGCCATACGGACACCGTACGGCCGTCCCGGTGGCGCAAAGTGAGCGTTCCGTCGCAGCGGGGTGTGCGAAGAGCCGGTGCCGTGCCCTCGACCAGCTGTGCGGCGGGGCGTCCCACGACCTCGTCGGCCGTCCAGCCCAGCAGCCGCCGCGCGCCTTCGCCCCACTCGGTCACGGTGCCGTCGCGGTCGATGACAGCCCGGGCCGTGGCGGCCTCGTCGAAGGGGTAGACCGGGCTCATCGTCGTCGCTCCATCGCGCATACGCACAGTGAACGGTTGGGCCACTTCAGTTCCAGCGTAGTGCGTTGTGGTCCTGCGTGAACCGGGCACGGGCCACCCGGGTACTCCGGGTCAAGAGGCAGATCCGGCCGATGTGACCCGTGGGGCAGAAGTACATCACCCGACCCTTGACGGGCGTGTGTGGCAGCCCGTCAGAATCTGTTTGTTCACGATTAGTTGTGAGTACTTCTGGGCCCTGATGAGGGAGAGCCGCCATGTCGGTCACTCGCAGATCGGTTTTGATCACCGGTACAGCCGCACCGGCCGCCGGAGCGCTGCTGGGCGCGCCGGGCGCACAGGCAGCCGAGGCCGCCGCCCGGGGCACGGGCCGCCACATCCTCGCCCTGCGCGACGGCTGGCGCTTCGCCCTGGTGAACCCGGGCGGCATCACCGACCCGACCGGCGCGTACGCCGACGCCGCCGAGCCCGGCTACGACGACTCGGGCTGGCGCCGGGTCGCCGTACCGCACGACTGGAGCATCGAGCAGACCCCCACCACCGACCATGGCACCACCAGCGGCACCGGCTTCCTCCCCGGCGGCCTCGGCTGGTACCGCCTCGCCTTCACCCTGCAGCCCGCCTTCGCCGGCCGGCAGATCGCGGTCGAGTTCGACGGCGTCTACATGGACTCGTACGTCTACTGCAACGGCAAGGAAGTCGGCCGGCACCCCTACGGCTACACCGGCTTCGCCTTCGACCTCACCGACCTTGTGCACACCGACGGCAGCACCGAGAACGTGCTCGCGGTCAGGGTGCAGAACCGGCTGCCCAGCAGCCGCTGGTACTCCGGCAGCGGCATCTACCGCGAGGCCCGCCTCGTCGTCACCGAACCCGTGCATGTGGCGCGCTGGGGCACGTACGTCACCACACCCGAGGTCACCGAGGAGCGCGCTCTGGTGCGGGTGCGCACCGATGTGGTGAACGCCGCCGGCAGCCCGAAGCAGGTCGAGATCATCTCCCGCATCACCGACCCCGACGGCCGCACTGTCGCCCGTACGACCTCCACGGTCGACGTCGACGGCCAGGCCGCCGAAACCCACGAACTCACGGTCGCCGACCCCAGGTTGTGGGACTTCACGACCCCGCAGCACCGGTACACCCTGTTCACCGACCTGCGTGTCGACGGCAAGACCACCGACACCCATTGCACCGCCTTCGGCATCCGCAGCTTCCACTGCGACCCGGACGAGGGCTTCCACCTCAACGGCACCCACACCAAGCTCAAGGGCGTCGATCTCCACCACGACCTGGGCGCGCTCGGCGCCGCGACCAGCATCGACGCCGTGCGCCGACAGATGACGATCATGAAGTCGATGGGCGTCAACGCCCTGCGCACCTCGCACAATCCGCCCTCGCCGGAGGTGATCCGGGTGTGCGAGGAACTGGGCATCGTGCTCCAGGTGGAGGCCTTCGACTGCTGGCGGACCGGCAAGAACCGCTACGACTACGGGCGGTTCTTTGACGAGTGGTGCGAGAAGGACGCCACCGAGATGGTCCTCGCGGCCCGCAACTCGCCCGCCGTGATCATGTGGTCCATCGGCAACGAGGTCCCCGACTCCACGTCCACGGCCGGACTCACGATGGCCGACCGGATCATCGCCGCGATCAGGGCCGCCGACGACACACGCCCGATCGTCATCGGCTCCGACAAGTACCGCCGCCTGCCGACCAAAGGTTCGGCGGCCGATCTGATGCTGGCCAAGCTCGACGGCCTCGGCCTCAACTACAACACTGCCAAATCCGTCGACGCCCTGCACGCGGCCTATCCCCACCTCTTCCTCTTCGAGTCGGAGTCGTCGTCGGAGACCTCGACCCGCGGCACGTACCAGGAGCCGGAGCGTCTGAACACCGGCGAGAACCACACGCCGGGCAAGCGCGCGACCTCGTCGTACGACAACAACCTCGCCTCCTGGACCATGAGCGGGGAGTACGGGCACAAGAAGGACCGGGACCGGAAGTGGTTCGCGGGGCAGTTCCTGTGGTCGGGCATCGACTACATCGGTGAACCCACGCCGTACGACGTGTTCCCGGTGAAGGCGTCGTTCTTCGGCGCGGTCGACACGGCGGGCTTCCCGAAGGACATGTACTACCTGTTCCAGAGCCAGTGGACGAGCGAGCCGATGGTCCATCTGCTGCCGATGAGCTGGAACCACACGAAGGGGGAGACGGTCGAGGTCTGGGCCTACGCCAACGTCGACACCGTGGAGCTGTTCCTGAACGGCAGGTCCCTCGGTGTACGGCGCTTCGACACCAAGAAAACCACCGACGGGCGGACCTACCTCGAGACGACCGAGGCGACCGGCGACGACAAGACCTTCACCGACGGCCCCTATCCAGGCAGCTACACCAGCCCCAACGGCAGCGCGGGCAAGCTCCATCTGACCTGGAAGGTGCCCTTCGAGCCGGGCGAGTTGAAGGCAGTGGCGCGCACCGACGGCAAGGTGGTCGCCACCGACGTGCTGCGCACGGCCGGTGCCGCACATGCCGTACGCCTCACCGGGGACCGTAAGTCCGTGGCGGCGGACGGGCGTTCACTGGTCTTCGTGACCGCGGAGATCGTCGACGCCCGCGGTGTCGTCGTGCCCGATGCCGAGCACCTCATCGAATTCGACGTGAGCGGCGGCTCCGTGGCCGGACTCGACAACGGGAGCCAGGAGAGCGCCGAGCGCTACCAGGCCCGTACGCGCACCGCCTTCCACGGCAAGGCGCTGGCCATCGTCCGCTCGGGCAGCGAGCCGGGCACCCTGAAGGTGACCGCACGGGTGAAGGGCCTGCGGTCGGGGACGACGACCGTGCGCACGACGCCCGCCCGGTCGGCCGCGACCACCCCGGCACCGGAGTTCGAGCCGGACCATCCGACGCCCCCGAACTATCCTCACGCGGACGCCAGTTACTCCGGCCGCCCCGACACCCTGCCTGCCGCCATGCTCGACGGCGACCCCGCCACCGGCTGGTCCAACGGCTTCCACAAGGCCGCCACCGCCTTGTTGCCCGCCTTCGACGGGGCCCGGGCCGAGGACTGGGTGTCGGTGGACTGGGGACGGGCCAGGACCATCGACCGGGCGGAGGTCTGGTTCACCACGGACGCGACGCACAGCCTGCCCGCGGCCATTGAGGCCGAGGTCTGGGACGGGCGCCGGTACGTGCCGGTCGAGGGGACTGCCGTCGACTGGGCCACCGCCTCGGACGCGCCGACGGTCATCACCTTCGACGCCGTACGCGGCTCCCGGCTGCGGCTCACCCTGACCAGCGCTCACCCGGGGGAGGCCCGAGGGGCGGTGCGGATCAGCAAGCTGGAGGTCCCCGCGAGCTGAGCCGATGAGCGGGTCCGGGCGGGAACCATTCCCGTCCGGACCGTTGACGGGGTGTCATGTTGCCAACAAGCATGGCTGCGTCCGCCTCTGGGAGCGCTCCCATCACGAGCGTCACCCGTACCTCCCCCGAGGAGCCCAGACGTGAAACGACGCAGAACCACCCTGTTGTCCCTGACGGCCCTGCTGGCGGCGGGACTCACCGCACTCCCGGCCGCACCGGCCGGCGCCGAAGAGGTCGAGCAGCTGAAGAACGGCACCTTCGACACCAGCACCGAGCCGTGGTGGACGACGAGCAACGTCACCGCGGGCCTGTCCGACGGGCAGCTCTGTGCCGACGTGCCCGGCGGCACCGCCAACCGCTGGGACGCCGCCGTCGGCCAGAACGACATCGCCCTGGTGAAGGGGGAGTCGTACCGCTTCTCCTTCACCGCGAACGGTTCCCCCGAGGGGCACGTGGTGCGGGCGATCGTCGGACTGTCGGCGGCGCCGTACGACACCTACTTCGAGGTGACGCCGGAGCTGAGTGTCTCCAGGAACTCGTACTCGTACACCTTCACCTCGCCTGTCGACACCCCGCAGGGCCAGGTCGCCTTCCAGCTCGGTGGCAGCGCGGACGCGTGGCGCTTCTGCATGGACGACGCCTCCCTGCTGGGCGGTGTACCGCCCGAGGTGTACGAGCCCGACACCGGGCCGCGGGTGCGGGTGAACCAGGTCGCCTATCTGCCCGCCGGGCCCAAGAACGCCACGCTGGTCACCGACGCCACCGAGAAGCTGCCCTGGCAGCTGAAGAACGCGTCCGGGGCCGTGGTCGCCCAGGGCTGGACCGTGCCGCGCGGCACCGACGTCTCCTCCGCCCAGAACGTCCACTCCATCGACTTCGGTGCCTACCGCAAGCAGGGCAAGGACTTCACGCTGGTCGCCGACGGCGAGGCGAGCCGCCCCTTCGACATCGGTACGGCCGCCTACGAGCGGCTGCGGCTGGACGCCGTGAAGTACTACTACACGCAGCGCAGCGGCATTGCGATACGGGACGACCTGCGCCCGGGCTACGCTCGCCCCGCCGGGCACGTCGACGTCGCACCCAACCAGGGAGACGGCGCGGTGCCCTGCCAGCCGGGCGTGTGCGACTACACGCTCGACGTCACCGGCGGCTGGTACGACGCGGGCGACCACGGCAAGTACGTCGTCAACGGCGGCATCTCCGTGTGGGAGCTGCTGAGTACGTACGAACGCGAACGGCTGGCCCGCACCGGGGAGCCGGAGAAGCTGGGCGACGGTACGCTCGCCATCCCGGAGAGCGGCAACAAGGTGCCGGACATCCTGGACGAGGTCCGCTGGGAGCTGGAGTTCCTGCTGAAGATGCAGGTGCCGGCGGGGCAGCCGCTGGCCGGCATGGCGCACCACAAGATCCACGACGAGCAGTGGACGGGCCTGCCGCTGCTGCCGAGCGACGACCCGCAGAAGCGGGAACTGCATCCGCCGTCCACCGCGGCGACCCTGAACCTGGCGGCGACGGCCGCGCAGGCGGCGCGCCTGTACAAGCCGTACGACAGGGAGTTCGCGGCGAAGTCCCTGGCGGCCGCGCGCAAGGCGTGGTCGGCGGCGCTCGCTCACCCCGACCGGTACGCCTCGGAGAGCGACGGCATCGGCGGCGGTACGTACGCCGACAGCAACGTCACCGACGAGTTCTACTGGGCGGCGGCCGAGCTGTATCTCAGCACAGGAGAGAAGGAGTTCGCGGATTACGTCCTCAACTCCCCGGTCCACACGGCCGACATCTTCGGTCCCTTCGGCTATGACTGGGCCAGGACTGCGGCAGCGGCCCGGCTGGACCTGGCGACCGTGCCGAGCAGGCTGGCTGGCCGGGACAAGGTCCGCCAGTCGGTCGTCAAGGGAGCGGACCGGTACCTGGCCACGCTGAAGTCACACCCGTACGGGATGCCGTACGCCCCCGAGGGCAACCTCTACGACTGGGGCTCCAACCACCAGATCCTGCACAACGCCGTCGTCATCGCCACCGCGTACGACATCACGGGTGCCTCGAAGTACCGTGACGGCGCGCTGCAGAGCGTGGACTACCTCTTCGGCCGCAACGCCCTGAACATCTCGTACGTGACCGGCTACGGCGAGGTCAACTCCCGCAACCAGCACGCCCGTTGGTACGCCCACCAGCTCGACCCGAACCAGCCGAACCCACCGGCCGGCACGCTCGCCGGCGGGCCGAACTCGAGCATCCAGGACCCCTACGCACAGAGCAAACTCCAGGGCTGCGTCGGCCAGTTCTGCTACATCGACGACATCCAGTCCTGGTCGACGAACGAGCACACGATCAACTGGAACTCCGCCCTGACCCGGATGGCCTCCTTCGTGGCCGATCAGGGATGACCGCTGAGGTTCACCTGTCCTCGTCGTCCCGGTGCACGTGCGTGAGCTTGTCGGGGTTGGACACGATGTAGACGTCCGACACCCGGTCGCCCTCCGGAGTGAGGTCCATGACCATCACGGCGTAGGGCGAGTCTCCCTGGAACAGCACCGCCGCGTCGTCGCCGTTGACGCGGCGGTAGCTCAGGTCCAGCCCCTGTGTGCCGCGCCGGGCCGCGTAGCCGGTGAGCAGGCGGACCGCCTTGTCCCGGCCGTGCACGGGACGCAGCCCGGCCCTGCGGTTCCCGCCGCTGTCCGTCCACACCGTCACGTCCGGCGCGAGGACCTCCATCAGCGCGGCGATGTCCCCGCCGAGCGCGGCCCGCACGAAACGCTCGGTCGCCTCCCGTCGCACCCGCGGATGGGCCCGGTAGCGCGGGCGACGGGCCCGCACATGGGTGCGCGCCCGGCGGGCCAGCTGCCGGACCGCCGCCGGGGTGCGGTCGATGATCTCCGCGATCTCGGTGTGGGCGTACCCGAACACCTCGTTGAGCACGAACACCGCGCGCTCCAGCGGGGTCAGGCTCTCCAGGACCACCAGCATCGCCAGCGACACCGACTCCTCGCGCAGGACCGGGTCGGCGTCGGCCGCGCCCGCATCCTCGACCAGGGGCTCGGGCAGCCACGGGCCGAGGTACGTCTCCCGGCGGCGGCTGATCGCGGCGCGTCGCGCCAGGGCGTGGTTGACCGCGATGCGCACCAGGTACGCGCGCGGACTGGCGATGCGGTCGGCGGACTCGGCCCCTGTGCGGGCCGACCACGACAGCCAGGTCTCCTGGAGTACGTCGTCGGTGTCGGCGACGCTGCCCAGCATCGTGTAGACGACGCCGAAGAGCAGCTCGCGATGGCCGACGAAGACGTCGGTCGCGTCGTGCGTCTCGGGCACGGGGCGGTCGGACATGGCTGGGCCTCCCGGGGCGGCGCGGTACACCACTGGGAGGTGCGGAGCGGTCCGAATGTGACATCGGCGCTACCGAATGTGACGTACCTCTCAAGGATTTTGAGCGCTCTCTGCCCGTCCGGTACCTACCCCGATCCCTGCTGAGCTGGGGATATTTACGAGTAAGTACCCGCGCGGTACCGTGATGCCATGCCAGCCCTCAACGTGGAGTTCAGTGATCGTGAGCTGGAGGACCTGCGGCAGATCGCCAAGGAGCGCGGTACGTCGATGAAGGCCCTCGTGCGTGAGGCGGCCGCGGCCGACATCGCCCGGCACCGGGCGCTGCAGGAGGGCGCCGAGGCCTTCCGCCGGTTCTTCGCGGCCCACGCCGACGAGTTCGCGGCCGCCTTCCCCGACGACGAACCGCCCGCCGGCGGCGAGGGACGGGCCGCCTGACCGATGGCACCCGTCCTGCACATCGACGTGCCCTGGCTGCTCCAGCGCCACGAGGAGGTCCTGCCGGACCAGCCGACGATCAACGACTTCTCCGCGCTGGTCGCCGCCGTCGCCCGGCACCGCGTCGATCCGCCCCGCCTCGGCGTGGACTCCGACCCCGCCTGGCGGGCCGCCGCACTGCTGCACACCCTCGCCCTGCTCAAGCCCCTTCCGTCGGCGAACGCCCGTTTCGCCTGCGCGACAGCCGTGGCGTACATGTTCGTCAGCGGCGTCGGCATCGACCCG
>NZ_JBQQCE010000130.1:0-22092 GCF_052245645.1 Streptomyces sp. KR55
CCGGCGGCGTGGCGGCCGACCGCGCCCGCGCCCGCAGCAGAGCCGCCGCCAGCCAGGCGGCCACGCCCGTGCCGAGCCCGCTGATGCCGGCGATGAGGTACTTGGCGGGCTCGCCGTCGAGGGAGGAGGGCAGCACCTGGAACAGGAACTGGAACACCGCGTACCCGGCGGCCGCGCAGCCGAGGCTGCCGAGCCAGCCGACGAAACGCGCCGGTGGCGAACCGCCGCCGTCCGGTCCGCCGGGCGGTGTGGGGTCCGGACGGCCGGTGGTTCGCATGGGACCGCGTCCCAGCTGCTGTTGGCTCAAGGCGCGATCCCTCCCCCCGGGGCGGCACGTGACGACCGTGAAGTTTCCAGTCTATGGAATCGTCTCCGACTCCTCGTTCGTACCGCTGTTTTCGCCCTTCCACACCGTCTACGGCTCCGAGTTCCCTGGCTTCACCAGCCCCGTCTCGTACGCCAGCACAACGGCCTGCGCACGATCGCGCAGTGTCAGCTTGGCGAAGATGCGGGCCACGTGTGACTTCACCGTGGCTTCGCTCAGGGTGAGGTGGGCGGCCAGCTCGGTGTTGGACAGGCCGCGGCCCAGGAGGGTCAGGACCTCCAGTTCGCGGGGGGTCAGGGAGGTCAGATCGGCGGGTACGGCAGGTGGGTGGGCGGTGGTGGTCGAGGCGAAGCGTTCGACCAGGCGGCGGGTGATGGAGGGGGCCAGCAGGGCGTCGCCCGTGTTCACCAGGCGTACCGCTGCCGCCAGGTGCTCCGGGGTGACGTCCTTCAGCAGGAAGCCGCTGGCTCCGATCGACAGGGCCGTGTACACGTAGCGGTCCAGGTCGAAGGTGGTCAGCATCAGCACCCGGCAGTCCGGGGCGTGCTGCAGGATGCGGCTCGTGGCCTCCAGGCCGTCCATGGTCGGCATACGGATGTCCATCAGGACGACGTCCGGGGCGAGTTCACGGGCCAGCGACACCGCCTCCGCTCCGTCGGCCGCCTCTCCCACCACCTCGATGCCGCGCGCGGTCAGGATCAGCCGGAAGCCGGTACGGATCAGCGTCTGGTCGTCGACGATGAGGACGCGCGGTGGCCGTTCCGTCGTGGGCGCCGTCACGGTCGGTCCAGGGGGATCCGTGCCCGGACCCGGTAGCCTCCGCCGAGGCGGCGGCGGGCGTCCAGGTCTCCGCCGTACACCGCGACCCGCTCCCGCAGCCCCAGCAGCCCGCGACCCGTGCCCTCCCGGTGCCGTGCGGCCGTCTGCGTCGGCGCACCGCCGGTCAGCACGCTCGGGCCGGTGTTCAGCACCTCCACCCGCAGCGCGTGGTCCGCGTACCGCACGGTGACCTCGGCCTTGCCGCCGTCGCCGTGCCTGAGCGCGTTGGTCAGCGCTTCCTGGACGATCCGGTACGCCGTCACGCTGATGCCCTGCGGGAGGGGGCGGGGCTCGCCGGAGATCCGCACCTCGACCGGCAGCCCGGCGAACGAGATCCGATCGACGAGCGCGCTGAGGCGGTCGAGGCCGGGCTGGGGTGAGAGATCCGGTGCGGCGCCGACACCAGCACCCTCACCATCCTCTTCCTCCGCGTCCTCGCCGCTCTGCGACGGCGCCAACAGCCCCAGCAGATGCCGTAGATCCGTCATCGCGCCCCGTCCCGCGTCCTCGACCGCCCGCAGGGCCGTCGCGGCCTCGTCCGGCATCGTGCCCAGCACCTCGCGGGCGGCGCCGGCCTGCACCACCATGAGGCTGACGTTGTGGCTCACGATGTCGTGCAGCTCTCGGGCGATACGGTCGCGCTCCGCCGCGATCGCGGCGCGGGCCGCGCTCTCCCGCTCCCGCTCGAGCAGCCAGCCGCGTTCCCCCACGGCCGCCTGCCAGCGGCGCCGCGTCCGCACCAGCGCCACCGTCAGGCACAACACGGCCGCACACGCCACCCCCAATGCCGCCCTCAGGCCGTCCGATTCCCACTCCCACACGGTGTTCACCCTGGCAGACGATCACCGGATCCGCATCGGCCTGTGGATGCAGGGGACTGCATCTCCAGGATGAGGGTGGGCCAAGGAGCCATCCGGGGAGGGATGTTCCGGCTCCGGTCCCGCCTTTAGCGTCCTGTGCATGGTCACTGAGATCAGCAGGGGAGAGGCCGTCGTACGGCTCGACGGTCTGCGCAAGGAATACGGCGAGACGACAGCGTTGGACGGGGTGTCACTGGAGATTCGGGCGGGGGAGGCCGTCGCGGTGATGGGGCCTTCGGGGTGCGGAAAGTCGACCCTGCTCAACATGATCGCCGGGCTGGACCGTCCGACGGGCGGCACGGTCGTCGTGCACGGAGAGAACGTGGGGGAGTTGAGCGAGAAGGGGCTCGCCCTGTACCGGCGGCGCCGTATCGGCATGATCTTCCAGTTCTTCAACCTGATCGACGACCTGTCGGCCTTGGACAATGTCGCCCTGGCCGCACAGCTCACCGGCTCCCCCGCCCGTCAGGCCCGTCGTCGCGCGCTGGAGCTCTTCGACGAACTCGGCATCGCCGACCGTCGCAACGCCTACCCGGCGGTGCTCAGCGGCGGCGAGCGGCAACGCGTCGCCGTGGCAAGGGCGTTGATGAACCGCCCCGCCCTGCTGCTGGCCGACGAGCCGACCGGCGCCCTGGACAGCCGCTCCGGCGAGCAGGTGATGGACCTGCTGCTCGACCTCAACCAGATCGGCCAGACGCTGATCCTGGTCACCCACGACGAGCACCTCGCCCGGCGCTGCGCCAGCCGCCTGGTCGAGCTCGCCGACGGCCGGGTCATCGGCGAACACACCCTGGAGCCGTCCGCATGAGGGCCGTGTGGCGGGCCGCGCGCGCGGCGGTACGGCGGCGCAGGCTCCAGACGCTCGTCATCGCGCTGGTGACGCTGACCTCGACGACGGCCATGGTGGTGGCGCTCGGCCTGGTCGACGCGGCCTCCGCCCCCTTCGACAAGGCCTTCGGCAAGCAGCGCGGCCCGCATGTCGTCGCCGCCTTCGACCCGGCCAAGGTCTCCGACGCGCAGTTGGCGAAGGCGGCCCAAGGGCCCGGTGTGGCAGCCGCCGGGCCCTTCGCCCAGGCCACGGTCGAGCTGGCGAGCGGGCCCGCGAACAACTACGGCCTCGGCAACGAGATCACGGTCGTGGGCCGTGCCGACCCCCGAGGCCCGGTGGACCGGCTGGACCTGTGGGCGGGCCGCTGGGCCACCCGGCCCGGCGAAATCGTCCTCAACCGGGATGCGAACTGGCTTCCGGACGACCTGGGCAAGCAGCTCCGGATGCCCTCGGGCCCGGCCCTCACCATCGTCGGATTCGCCTTCGACCTGAGCCGGACCGCGGACGCCTGGGTCGCCCCCGCCCAGATCGGCGCCCTGCACCCGACCGCCACCCAGATGCTGTTCCGCTTCCCGGACGCCTCCTCGGAGGACCGGCTGCGCACGCAGCTGGGCACGGTGACCGACGGGCTCCCGGCCGACGCACTGACCGCCTCACGGTCGTACCACACCCTCAAGGACCAGGTGAGCAGCTCGGCCCGGGCCTACACCCCGTACCTGATGGCCTTCGGCATCCTCGGCATCGCGGTGGCGGTGCTCATCATCGCCAACGTGGTCAGCGGCGCGGTGATCTCCGGCTTCCGGCACATCGGCGTGCTCAAGGCCATCGGCTTCACACCGGGGCAGGTGGTCGCCGTCTACCTCATGATGATCTCCGTCCCTGCGGTCCTCGGCTGTGCGTTCGGTACCGCCCTCGGCAATCTGCTGGCGCGCCCCTTCTTCGAGTTCGTGTTCATGGGGCCCGACGCGGGGGTGCTCCACGGCAGCGTCTCCGTCTCGGCCTGGGTGAACGCTGTCACCCTGATCGGCATGCCGGGCGTGTGCGTCCTCGCTGCGCTCGCCCCCGCGGTACGCGCGCACCGGATGTCCGCGGCATGGGCGATCAGCGCGGGCAGCGCGCCACGCGCCGGGCGGGCCCTGGCCATCCAGCGCCGGCTGGCGAGCAGCAGGCTGCCGCGCTCGGTGAGCCTGGGCGTGGGCTTGCCGTTCGCCCGGCCTGGGCGCAGTACTCTCACCCTCGCAGCCGTGGTCCTGGGGGTGACCACGGTGACGTTCGCGACCGGACTGGCGACGACGATGAACCGGTTCGGGAACGCGGGCCGTGACGCCTACCAGGTCACGGTGTACGCGAGCGATTTCCGGGACGGCAAGGAGGTCCAGCCGGAACACAGCGACCTCGAACTCCAGTCACTGCTACGGGAGTTGCCCGGCGCCGACGAGGTCACCGCCCGGGGCGACGTCGACACGCGCATGGCGGGCTCCGTGCACAAGGTGATGCTCGAGGGCCGTCGGGGTGACCGGCCCCAGCTGGACAGCGTGCTCACCGACGGCCGATGGGTGCGGAGCAGCGGCGAGATCGTGGCCGCATCGGCGTTCCTGCGCCAGAACGGCCTGCGGGTCGGCGATCAGCTCCGCCTGGAGAAGGGCGACCGGGGTGAAAGGGTGCTTGTCGTAGGGGAGTTCATGGACAGCGACGCCCGGTTGGTCGTCACCGACTGGTCGACCTTCACGCTCCTGGCCCCGCGCGACAAGCCCATCGCCTACCACGTCAAGCTCCGCGAGGGAGCCGACCCGGCCGCCTACGCCCGCTCGGCCAGGGCCGCCGATGCCGGGATCAACCCGACACCCCAGGGCGCCAACACCGTCACGCAGACCATCATCGGCTCCGCGACGGCGCTCACGCTGATGCTGGCGGTGGTCGCCTCCCTCGGCGTCTTCAACACGGTCGTCCTCAACACCCGTGACCGCCGACGGGACTTGGGCATGCTGAAGTCCATCGGCATGACACCGAGGCAGGTCACCGTGATGACGGTGACGTCGATGGCGGTGCTCGGCGCGTTCGGATCCCTCCTCGGTGTTCCGCTGGGCATGGCAGGCCATCAGCTGATCGTCCCACGGATGGCGGACGCCGTGGACATCACCCTGCCCTCCTACATGACGGACGTCTGGCAGGTCCCGTACCTGGCCGGCCTGGCCCTCGCGGGTCTCGCGATCGCGGTGCTGGGGGCGTTCGTCCCAGCGCGGAGGGCGGGGCGGCTGACGATCGCAGAGGTGCTGCGGAGTGAGTGAGGAGCGCCTGGGCCTACGGCGTTCGGGCCGCCGTAGGCCCAGGATTCGTCTCAGCCGATCGGTGCGTACAGCAACGCCAGCTTGTCGATCTCGTCGCCCGCACGCCCCGTGAACCCGACGATCTGCCAACCGGACGGCGCAGTGAAGGTCTTGGTGTCGGACGTCGCCGTACCGGACGACAGGCTGCGGCCCTTGTCCGTCGTGAAAGTCGCCGAGAAGATCCTTGTACAGCCGTCCTTCTGACCTTGCGTCAACTTCACCGACGTGAGGTGCTCGCCGGAAGCCAGGGTCAGCGACGTCGCCGTACCGCCCATACCGCCGTGGCTCAGCGTCGTACCGCCGTCGTGCGTCAGCGACACCGCGTCCAGGCGGGCGCCGCCGCGCAGGGTCAGTGTGCGGGGTGACGGGGTCGCCGGCAGGTCGTCCGCGTCGTTGAACGCCGTGCCGTGCGGGCCGCCGAAGAAGTCGCTCGCCTTCAGGGACGGGTTGACGGTGTACGAGAAGCCGACGGTGTGCGGGAAGTGGTCGGAGAGGTGCTCGCCGTCGGAGCGGAGGAAGGACGCCCACTCGTTGTTGTAACGCGTGGCGTCGAGGGTGACGAGGTCGCTGCCGCGGTAGAGGACCTTGTCGACCACCTCGCAGTTGTTGGCGGGGGCGGCCGCGTCGCAGACCAGCGCGTCACTGCCCTGTGCCGGCGGCGTACCGCCCTTGACAAGGTCGACCCACGGGTCCTTGAGGTTGTTCTCGCTGACGAGTGTGCGGATGTTGTCGCCCGCTCGCGTGTACCGCGTGTTGGTGTCGCCCATGACGATCACGGCGTTACCCGCCGAGTTGGCCTGGATGAAGTCCGACAGCTGCTCGATGTTGGCGCGGCGGGCGGCGAGGGCCGCGTCCGTCACGTCGGCGTTGGTGTGGACGTTGTAGAGGTCCACGAAGACGCCCTCGGTGAGGCGGACGCGGGCGAGGGTGAAGCCCTTCGGGGTCAGGCAGTCCGTGCCCGTGCAGTCGTCCCAGTCGACCCGCTCGAAGTCCTCGAAGGAATGGTCGGAGAGGGTGTTCAGGCCGTCGCCGAACCCCGCGCCGCCGCTGGTCGACGTGCGGTACGGGTGGTTGTCGTTGGCGTACAGCGACGCGTGGTAGTTGAAGTCCTCCTGGACGTTGACGATGTCGTACCCGCCGAGCCGCTGCCCGATCAGCGGGGTGTTGGTCTCCGGGTCGCTGTCTCCGAGGCCCAGGGGCAGGCCCGCGATGTTGTACGTCAGGACGTTGAAGGTGCCGGTGGTGGCCGCCTGGGCGGGGATGGTGGTCGCGGTGAGGCCGGTGAGGGCGAGGGCGCCGACGGCGAGGGCGCCGAGGAGTTTTCTCATGGGGGGTGTCTCCGGTCGGGGAGGCGAAAGAGAGTTGAACGGTGCTCAGGTTCCAGTCCAACCAGAGTGACGTACAAGGTGAGTTGAGGAAACGGCGCATGACGGTGCGAGCCGCCGTGCCCGCGTCGCCCACCGCACACCCCATGGTCGTTTAATGTTCATCTTCCGCCTCGATTCTCCTCACGCGGCGCAGGAGCGCCGTAGGAGGCGGCCACCGCAGAAGGCAGCGGTGGAGTGAGAGAGGCGCATCATGGGGCACGGCCACAGCCACAGTCACGGACCCGGGCATCACCACCACCACGACCATGACCCCGAGCACGCGGCGCTCCCCGCCGCCTTCGACACCTCCGTGCCCGACGAGGCGCTGAACCCCGAGCAGCAGTCGCGCCGCTCGTTGCTGCGTCGCGCCGGTCTGCTGGGCGCGGGTCTGGCCGCCGGCAGCGTGCTCGCGGGCTCCGGCTCCCCGGCTGCCGCCGCCGCGCCCTCCACCGGCCGCCGCACGAACGGTTTCCTCTGGCTGGCCGGTGACCACCACATCCACACCCAGTACAGCAACGACGGCAAATACCGCGTCGTCGACCAGGTCCGCCAGGGCGCCAAGCACGGCATGGACTGGTTGGTCATCACCGACCACGGCAACGCCACGCACGCCAAGATCGGTGTGGAGAAGGTCAACCCGGACATCCAGGAGGCTCGCTCCGCGTACGAGGACACCCTCGTCTTCCAGGGCCTGGAGTGGAACATCCCGGCCGCCGAGCACGGCACGGTCTTCGTGCACCCCGGCAAGAACGAGGTCTCCGTCCTCAAGCAGTTCGAAACCGATTACGACGGCAGCGTCAAGAGCGCCTCCGACTCGACGCCCGCCAACGAGGCGCTGGCCGTCGCAGGGCTCGCCTTCCTCTCCGACCAGGTGCGGCGGCGCAAGGTCAAGGACGCGCTGATGCTCGCCAACCACCCGGCCCGGCGCGGTGTCGACTCCCCGCACGAGATCCGTGCCTGGCGTGACGCGACCCCCGCGAGCCATCAGATAGCCGTCGGCTTCGAGGGCGCACCCGGACACCAGGCCGC
This sequence comes from Streptomyces sp. KR55, assembly GCF_052245645.1. Taxonomy (NCBI): domain Bacteria; kingdom Bacillati; phylum Actinomycetota; class Actinomycetes; order Kitasatosporales; family Streptomycetaceae; genus Streptomyces; species Streptomyces sp. KR55. The sequence continues at coordinate 7,557 of NZ_JBQQCE010000130.1, forward strand.
GGGCATCCCCGCGCCGCTCGGCATGGCCCGGGCCCGCGGCATCTACGACAACAACCCCAGCGCCAACTCCTTCGCCGGCTACCCGCTGGAGAGCTACCGCACCTGGGGCGGCTTCGACTGGATGACGTCCACCGTCGGCGGCCTGTGGGACAGCCTCCTCGCCGAGGGCAAGCCCTGGTGGATCACCGCCAACTCCGACTCCCACCAGGTGTACGCCGACACCGCGATGCGCGGCCCGAACAGCGACTACAACGCCAACGGCAAGTACGAGGACCCGGTCTACGGCGGCAAGATCGACCTCACCCAGGGCGACTACTGGCCCGGCTACTACAGCCGCACCCACGTCGGCGCGGACGGCTTCTCCTACGCCGCCGTCATGGACGGCATCCGCGCGGGCCGTATCTGGGTCGACCACGGCCAGCTGATCAGCGGCCTCGACGTCCGGGTGTCCGGCGGCAGCCGCTGGGCCACGCTGGGCGGCGCGCTGCACGTCCGCAAGGGCACGAAGGTCACGCTGACCGTGGACGTGGCCCTGGCCGGCGGGCCCAACTGGGCAGGCTTCGTTCCGCAGTTGGCCCGCGTCGACGTCATCCGGGGCGATGTCACCGGCGAGGTCGCCGACAAGGACACCTTCACCGCGCCGACGGCCAAGGTCGTCAAGTCGTACGAGGTGAACAAGTCCACCGGCACCGCCCGGCTCACCTATGAGCTCGGCCAGGTCGACCGCCCCGTCTACGTCCGGCTGCGCGGCACGGACGGCAACCGCACCGCCGTCGGCCCGATGGGCGCGGCCGTGGACCCGGCCGGTCCGGCCCTGGACGTCGTCGGCGATGCCGACCCGTGGACGGACCTGTGGTTCTACTCCAACCCGGTGTGGGTCCTGCCGTCGTGACGCCGTACGTCCTCACGGTGGACGCGAGGACGCAGGACCTGCGCGCGGCCGATCACCTGCTCCTGACGCTGGCGGCCGAACTCGCCCTCCCTGAGGGCACGTTCGGCTGCACGCACCTGGTGCGGGACGACCGGCCGCGCGTGACCGTGTCCCTCGCGCTGGACTCGGAGCGCGCGCTGCACGCGGCCCGGGAGGGTCTGTTGAGGATGGGCCACGAGGTGACGGACGGCGCCCCTGACGAGACGGGCCGCGCGGTCCTGTACCCGGGCGCGGACACCCTCACCGGCACGGTCACGATCGCCGACGTACTCTCCCGCACGGCGATCGACCGCGTGACGGTCCTGGGTACCCCGGCCGCCCCGGACCCGAGCACGCGGTTGGTGACCCGCGACCACGTACGCCCCCAATGGCTGAACGGTGAACTGGCCCTGACCACGATGCCCGCGGCAGGCGGCACCCTCATCCCGTTCGAGGTCCCGAACCCCACCCCCTGCTGCGCCGACCACTGAGGTTACTGGTGCGTCACGTCGAGGCGGACGACCGCGCCGATCTCGACGAGCTGGTCGGGCAGCGCAAGGTCGGAGACCCCCATGACGGTGCTGGTCGGCCGGTGGTCGCCGCAGTACGCGGCGTGCAGGCGGGCGACCGTGTCGAAGTGCTCCCGCAGGTCCCTGACGAGGACGGTGGTCTCGACGATCTGGTCGCGGGTGGCGCCGAAGTGCTCCAGCACCCGGTCGAGGTTGTCGAGAGTCGTCCTCACCTGGAGCTCGAAGTCGCCCGCCCCGACGAAGGCACCGGTCATGTCGTGCGACAACTGTCCGGAGATGTAGAGCGTGTCGCCGGCCTGCACGGCCTGGCTGAACCCGTAAAGAGACTCCCACGGCATGCCGAAGCCGAATTCCTTGGACCGAACAGTCACGTTTCTCTCCTTGCGGTCGACCGAACCATCCCCGCGCGGAGGGGGACGACAGGTAAGACCAGCATCGCCGCGATGATGTGACAGGTGCTGCCGTACAACCACGAGCCCGAGAACCATTCCTTCGATCGGCCGAAACCGGCAGCGACGGGACGGCCCGGTGGGGAAGCCGGCGCACAGCGAGCCTCAGGTCGCACCGGGCCGTCATGGGTGGAGGGCTGGCTCACGAGGCGGCCGTGCCAGAAGCCGCCTGGTTCAAGAGCAGCTACAGCACCGGCGATGGCGGAGAGTGTGTCGAAGTCGCCGCAACTCCCGCAGCTGTCCTGATACGTGACTCGAAGCAACTTGCAGGGCCGGTGCTGGCCGTCGAGGCCAAGGCGTGGGCTGGGTTCGTGACGGTGGCCTCCGGCCGGTGACGTATCGCGAAAGCGTGACACTTTCCGGGAAAGTGTCACGCTTTCACAGCCTCGGCCGACACCTCCGAGACTACACGTCGTCCAGGCCATTCTCGGGGCCGACAGACACCGGCGTCATCCGTTCACCCCCGTGTAGTGCCGCAGGCTCCAGAGCCACAGGAGTCTCGCGCCGAGGTACGCGAGCACGCCCAGCAGGGGGGATGCCGCCGCCAGCCAGTAGGGGACGCTGGTGTCGTGGCCCGTCAGGACGGCGGCGGGGAAGTAGGCGACGAAGGCGAGGGGGAGGCCGTAGGTGAGGAGGCCGCCGACCGCGCGGGGGAGGACGTTGAGGGGGTAGCTGCCGAAGGTACCGAGGAGTTCCTCCAGCCAGCGGCCCCAGTAGTCGGCGGCCGGGAAGCGCAGCGACGCGCAGGCGACCACCGTGAACAGGGCCGCCTCCAGGAGCAGGCCGCCGATGACCGCGGCGATCAGGTAGCCGATCCGGCCCGCCGTCCAGTCCAGGTCGGAGCGGGCCAGAGCGCCCCACATCAGGCCTGCCGCGACCGTCAGGTCACCGATCGCGTTGGTCGGGAAGAACTCCAGCTGGACCTGGCGGTAGACCGGCATGGGGCGCAGGAGGTACACATCGATCCTGCCCTCCTGGATGTGCCGGCCCAGACCGTGCACCCGGCCCAGGAAGAGCACGAACAGCCCGTGCGCCAGCATCCGCGTCGCCGGAATCAGCAGCACGTCCGAGCTGTCCCAGCCGCCCATCCCGGTGAACCGGGTGAGCAGCACGGTCGCGAACACGATCACCGAGACCTGCCAGACCGCGCCGATCGCGATCATCATCAGGAACTCGGAGCGGTACTCCAGCTGCGCGCGGAAGTTCAGGCGGGTGATCCGCCAGACGATACGCACCGCGTTCACCTTGTCAGCCTCCCTGCGAGATCACGCGCCGGGCCGCCCGCCGCCACACCAGCCGGGTGAACAGTGCCAGTGCCACCACCCATGCCGCCTGTACGGCGAGTTCGGCTCCCGCCTCGGACAGCGGGATCCGGCCCACGTACAGCGACAGCGGCACGTTCAGCGTCGCCTGGAAGGGCAGGAAGCCGCTGAGCGTGATGAACCAGTCCGGGAAGAACCACAGCGGCGCGTACACCCCGGCCAGCAGGTTCTGCGCGAAGATCAGGATGAGCATCGCGGCGCCGTTGCGGAGCGTGAAGAAACACAGCTGGTCGATGACGAGCATGACGTAGTACAGGACCCACTGGCCGAACAGCATGCTGACGGCGAACACGCCAGCCACGGCGGGCGATTCGGGAGGCTCCACGACACCCGCCGCCAGGCACACGGCGTATCCCGTGAGTGCCCAGACGAGACCGTAGAGCTGCTCGCCCAGCGCCCGCAGCGCGTAGTAGCGCTGCGGGGGCAGCGGGCGCAGGTACCAGTAGACGATCGTGCCGAAGTGCATGTGCTGGAGCACGGTGTCCCGGCCGGCGTACTGGTCCAACTCCCGAAGGCGCAGGGCGAGTACGGCCATGACGGCGTATGTCACCGCCTGGTCGCGGTCGAGTCCGGCGGTGCTGCCGGTCTGCGCGTACAGCCCGCGCCACAGGGACCACACCAGCACCACCTGCACCGTCAGCCGGAGCAGGGCCGCGGTGATGCGCGGTGGGGCGTGCAGCTCGCCGAGCGGCGTGACCCGGGTGGCCCGCCAGGCGTGCAGGACGGCCATCAGGTGTCCCCCACTGCCTGGACGTACGCGGTCCGCATCACGTCCTCCAGATCCGCCTCGTCCATGGCGATGTCGGTCACGTCGTAGCGCTCGATGATCGCCCGCAGCGCCTGGTGCACGGTCGGTGCCTCGGGTCCGTCCGGGCCGAACACCAGCCGAGGGCCGTCCTGCCGCAGCAGCCGGATGCCCGGCAGTGGTACGGCATCGGTGTGCATGTCGGCGAGCGTGGCCCGCACCTGCCAGGTGGAGCCGAACTTTCGGCGGATCTCGTCGAGCGTGCCGTCGAGCACCAGACGGCCGTGGTTGATCAGGACCACCCGCTCGGCGAGCCGCTCGACCTCCGTCATGTCGTGCGTGGTGAGCAGGACCGTACGGCCGCGCTCCTCGACCTGGTGCCGGAGAAACTCCCGCACCTGCTCCTTGACCACCACGTCCATGCCGATGGTCGGCTCGTCGAGGAAGACGACCTGAGGGTCGTGCAGCAGGGCCGCCGCCAGGTCGCAGCGGACCCGCTGGCCCAGGGAGAGGTGCCGTACGCGAGTGTCCCAGAAGGAGGACAGCTCCAGCAGGTCGTCGAACTCCCGTAACCGTGCGGCGTGTTCGGTCTTCGGCACCTCGTAGATGTCCCGCAGGATCGCGAACGACTCGCGCACCGGCAGGTCCCACCACAACTGGGTGCGCTGCCCGAACACGGCGCCGATGTTGCGGGCGTTGCGCTCCCGCTCCTCGTACGGCACCACGCCCGCGACCCGTGCCCGGCCCGAGGTCGGGGTGAGGATGCCGGTGAGCATCTTGATGGTGGTCGACTTGCCGGCGCCGTTCGGGCCGAGGAGCGCGAGGAGTTCACCGGGGGCCACGTCGAAGGTGACGTCCGTGACGGCGTGCTTGGCGACCCGTTCGGGGTTGACTAGGGAGCGCAGCGCCCCGGTCAGACCGGGGCGCCGCACGGTGGTGTGGAAGGTCCGGGACAGGCCCCGGACCTCGATACTGCCGCTGGTGTTGCTGCTGCTGCCGCTCAACGGACCTCCGAGAAGACGAACGAGAACTCCGCCGGCTCCGCCCGCAGGAAGTACTGCGGCAGCGGGCCCGGGCCGCACGACTGCGAGCCGATGCCGTGCTGACCGTGGTCGAGGTTGACCCATACCGTGTCGCCCGGCGTGAGGTCGGTGCGGTGGCGGGCGGCGTCCAGTTGTTCGGTCGTCCAGCGGCGGGCGGTGAACCAGAACTCCGGGTCGCCCTCGACGCGCAGGCCGCCGATCTCCACCCAGCGGACGTCGGCACGGGCGCCGTTCTCCTGCGGGCGGACGTACGGCGTCTGCAGCTCGTCGACGGTGGAGTGCCAACTGCCCAGCATCGACGCTGACTTGGTGTCGGGGTAGGCCTCGCCGGGGCCGCCGCCGAACCACTTCACCCGGTCGGCCTGCGCGAGCCCGAACCGGATGCCGAGCCGGGGCAGCGGTACCGTCCAGTCGCCCTCCGGCGCCACCGACACGGTCAGCCGCAGCCTGGTCCCGTCGGAGGTCCAGCGGTACACCGTGCTCAGGCCCACCTCCCAGGCGGCGGGCGCCACCCGGGCCCGTACCGTCAGCGCGTCGTCGTCCAACTCCACGGCGTCCAGGCGGTGTTGCATACGGTGCAGCCCGTACTTGCGCCACAGCATCCCGTACCGGGTGTCGGTCTGCCACTCGGCCCCGTCGTCGTTGTCGGTGGGCGCCCGCCACACATCCAGGCGCAGCGCGCTCACATCGACGCCGCCGATGGTCTTCAGCGCGCCGGTGCGGGCGTCGAAGGCGGCCGGTCCGAGGTGGATCAGCTTCTCGCTCGCGGTGGGGCGGTCGGTCGCGGCCACCGTGGGCGACGGACGGGCGGAGACAGGGAGCTCGCCCCACGCGATCTCGTGGTCCTTCGGCCCCCACGCCGTGTCCGACGCCAGCAGCGCCCGCACCGTCCACTGGGTCTCCGAGCCGCCCCGCGTGTCGGCCGGCGGCTCCGGCAGCTTCACCTCGGCCGACTCGCCCGGCGACAACGCCGGCACCGACAGCGCGCCCGCCTCGACCGTCTCGCCGTCCACCTGGTACGACCACTCGAAGGCGAGCGCCGACAGATCGGCGAAGTCGTACTTGTTGGTCACGCGTACGGTGCCGTCCGCGCCGTCGCCCTCGATGCCGACCGGCTCGATGACCTTCTTGTACTCGACAAGACCCGGCGACGGCGTCCGGTCCGGGAAGATCAGCCCGTCACAGACGAAGTTTCCGTCGTGCAGCTCCTCACCGAAGTCGCCGCCGTAGGCGTAGCCCAGCTCGGGGTGCCTGATGCCGTGATCGATCCACTCCCAGATGAAGCCGCCCTGGAGCCGGTCGTACGCCTCGTACAGCCGCTGGTAGTCGGCGAGTCCGCCGGGGCCGTTGCCCATGGCGTGCCCGTACTCGCACTGGATGAAGGGGAGTTCGCGGCGCTTGTGGGTGCCGCCGTCGAGCTTGCGGCCGATCTTCTCGACCTCGTCGTGAAAGGCGTACATCCGTGAGTACACGTCCGTGTCACGGCAGTTGATGTCGCCCTCGTAGTGCACGAGCCGGTCGGGGTCCCGGCCGTGGATCCACTCGGCCATCGCGGTCAGCCCGCGCCCGGTGCCGGCCTCGTTGCCGAGGGACCAGAACACGACGGACGGGTGGTTCTTGTCGCGCTCGACCATGCGGGCCGCGCGGTCCAGCAGGGCCGGGGTCCAGCGGTCGTCGTCGACGGGGTTGTCCCGCCAGGACTGCTCGACGAAGCCGTGGGTCTCCAGGTCGCACTCGTCGATGACCCACAGGCCGTACTCGTCGCACAGGTCGAGGAAGGCCGGGTGCGGGGGGTAGTGCGAGGTGCGGACGGCGTTGAGGTTGTGCCGCTTCATCAGCAGCACGTCCTCGCGCATGGTCTCCAGGTCGAGGGCGCGGCCCTTTTCGGGGTGCCATTCGTGGCGGTTGACGCCCTTGAAGAGGATCGCCTTGCCGTTGACCTTGATCAGGCCGTCCTCGAGGACGACCGTACGGAACCCGATGCGTAGAGGAACGCGCTCGCCCTCCGTGACCAGGTGGCCGTCGTACAACCGAGGCGTCTCGGCGGTCCACGGCTCGACCGTGACCGTCACGGACTCGCCGGTCGCGACATCGATGTCCAGGGCGGGCACGGTGACCCGGCCCTCGACGTCGGAGTCGACGCGCAGGGTGCCCTCGCCGGTGACGTGGTCGTAGGAGGCGTGTACGAAGAAGTCGCGCACACTGCCCGCCGGGCGGTGCAGCAGGGTGACGTCACGGAAGATGCCCGGCAGCCACCACTGGTCCTGGTCCTCCAGGTACGAGCCCGCCGACCACTGGTGGACACGGACGGCGAGCACATTGCCGGCCGGCTTCAGCAGGTGCCCGACCGCGAACTCGTGCGGCAGGCGGGAGCCCTTGAACTGGCCGAGCTCCGTGCCGTTGAGCCAGACGCGTGCGCAGGACTCGACGCCGTCGAAGCGGAGGGTGGCGTCGCCGTCCGACGGCCAGTCGTCCGGGAGGTCGAAGACCCGCAGGTGGTCGCCGGTGGGGTTCTCGGTGGGGACGTGCGGGGGGTCCACCGGGAACGGGTAGAGGTGGTTGGTGTAGATGGGTGAGCCGTGCCCCTGGAGGACCCAGTGGCCGGGGACGGCGACCTCCGCCCAGGCCCCGGCGTCGTACCCGGGCTCGGTGAAGGAGTCGTCCTCGGCGTCGGCGGTCGGCGACAGGCGCAGGCGCCAGGTGCCGTTGAGGGACAGGGAGGCCGCGTCGGAGGACGCGTACCAGGCACGGGGCGGCAGGGCCCCGCTGCCCGGTGCGACGTCCTCGACGTAGTCGATGGCGGTGGTGGTGCGGAAGGACATCGGTCTCCTAGGTCAGCCCTTGATGCCGGTCTGCGCGACGCCCTGGACCAGCCAGCGCTGCAGGAACAGGAACACGCACCAGGGGCAGGATGGAAATGGCGGTGGCCATGAAGATCAGATGGAAGTTCACGGTCTGGTTGGTCATGTACGAGGAGAGTGCGACCTGCACCGTCCACGCCTCCTGGTCCTGACCGATGACCAGGGGCCACAGGAAGGCGTTCCAGCCGCTGATGAACGTGATGGTCGCGATGGCGGCGAAGAAGTTCAGCGAGTTGGGCACGACGATGCGCCAGTACGCGCCCCAGTAGCCGAGTCCGTCCACGCGTGCCGCCTCCTCCAGCTCCTTGGGGAACCCCAGGAAGTACTGCCGGAACAGGAAGCAGGTGAAACCGCTGAACAGCCCCGGAATGACCAGTCCGCGCAGTGTGGACACCCATCCGAGTGACGAGACGAGCACAAAGCTGGGGACGAAGGTGACAGCGGTCGGGACCATCAGGGTCACCAGAACGGCGTAGAAGATCTTGTTGGCGTGCTTGTACGGGATGCGGGCGAGGCCGTATCCGGCGAGCGAGCACACCAGGAGGGTGCCGATGGTGTGCAGGACGCCGACAACCGTGGAGTTCCACAGGGACTGGGCGAAGGGGACCGTCGGGTCGTCGAACAGCTCGGTGAAGTTGCCCCACTGGATGTCGGTGGGGAAGAACTTCCAGTTCTCGCCGGTGATCTCCGCGTCCGTGGACAGGGCATTGCGGACGATCAGATAGAAGGGGACCAGGAAGAGGAAGGCGGCGATACCGGTTGCGATGTACAGGCCCGTGGAGCCGAGAACACCGCCGCGCTTGATCTTGCGCGGTTTCCCGACGGTAGGCGTGGTGGTGGTCACTTGGACTCCTCACCCCTTCCGAAGCCCATGATCCTGCCCTGGAGCAGGGTCACCATGCAGATGAGCAGGGTCAGGATCATCGCGCCCGCGCTGCCGGCACCGTAGTCCTGGTTCTCGCCGAGGGCCGTGTAGTACAGCTCGACCAGCGGCGGGCGTCCCCAGGTGGTCTTGGCGAGCAGGTTGAAGAACTCGTCGAAGGCCTGGTAGGCGGCGACGAGCAGCAGCAGGATCACGGCCGTCGAGGTGGCCCGCAGCTGCGGCAGGGTGACGTACCGGAAGGTCTGCCAGCCGCGCCTGGCGCCGTCGATGGCGGCGGCCTCGTACAGCTCGTTCGGGATGTTCTGCAGGGCCGCCAGGAACAGGATCATGTAGAAGCCGGCCTGGAGCCAGAGGCGTACGGTGACGATGACCAGCCAGTACCAGGGCGGGTCGGGGTTGGCCAGCCAGGCGATGTTGTCGATGCCGAACCAGCTGAGGACGGTGTTCATCAGGCCGAAGCGGACACCGCTGAAGATGGACATCTTCCAGATCAGCGAGGCGGCGACGAAGCTGACCGCCGTCGGCAGGAAGAACACCGACCGGAAGAACGCCTTCATGAACCGGATGCGGTGCACCAGCAGCGCCAGGCCGAGCGAGAGCGCCCAGGTGATGGGTACGACGATCGCGGCGAAGACGGTGAAGGTGACAAGGGAGTCGACGAACTTGTCGTTCGTCAGCATGTACTTGTAGTTGTCGAAGCCGACGAACTCGCTGGGCGTGACCGTGAAGCGGGCCTCGAAGAAGGAGAGGTAGGCGCTCCAGCCGATCGGGATGTAGACGAAGATCACGAGCCCGATGAGGAACGGGCCGGTGAAAAGCCAGAAGTTGAGGGTGCGGCCGCGGATGCCGCGCCGCCGCGGGACCGAGGGGGTCTGCGCGGCGGCGGGGCTCTTGGCGACCCCGGGCGTGGTGGTGGTCGACATGTCGTGGTCCGTCCGCCGGCCTATCCGAACAGCTTCTTCAGCTCGCGGTTCACCGTCTTGTCGGCCTTGTCGAGCGCGGCCTCCGGGTCACCGCCCTTGCGGACGGCGTCGGCGACGACGCCCTCCAGGGCGACGATCATGGCCTGCGTCCAGGCCGGGTTGTCGAAGTGGCCGAACTCGTTGAAGAGCTTCACGCCCTCGGCGGCCAGACCCGACTTGAGCTTGTCGGCGGACTCGGCGAGCGAGGTGCGCGGCGGGATGTGGAAGCCGTAGGAGAGCGACCAGTCCTCCTGGTACTCCTTCTGGTCGATCCAGAGCCACTTGACGTACTCCTTCGCCTCGTCGACGTGCTTCGACTTGGCGTTGACGAACATCGACCAACCACCGTTGGTGACCGCGGGCTTTCCGCCGTCCGCCGAGGACGGGAACGGGATGATGCCGACGTCGTCACCGAGCGCCTGCTGGATCACCGGCATCGCCCACATGCCGCACCACTGCATGGCGACCAGGCCCTGGGTGAGCGCCGACGGGTCCCACCAGTCGGCGGGGGCGTCGAGCAGCATGTGGCCGCCCTTGAACATCGTGCGAAGCTTGGTCAGGCCCTCGGCGACCGCGTCCGTGTGGTACGCGATCTGGTTCTTGTCGTCGAGGGTGTCGGCGCCGGCCGACCAGATCAGCGGGTTCATCACCGGGGTGACCGAGTTGCCGAGGAAGACGCCCTTGACCTTGTCGGTGGTGAGCTTGGCCGCCGCCTCGACCAGCTCGTCCAGCGTCGTCGGCGGCTCGATGCCGGCGTCCTCGAGCATCGACTTGCGGTAGTAGAAGAACTGCGGGTCGTCGATCATACGGACGCCCCATATCTTCCCGTCGATGGTGTGCGAGGCGATGTCGGCCTGGTTGAAGTCGTCCTTGACCGGGTTGATGATGTCGCTCAGATCCGCCACCTGGCCGCTCTTGACGAGCTGGATCTGCGGGTGGAACTCGAAGACGTCCGGCGCGTTGTCGGTGAGCAGGGCGGAGAACAGCTTGCTCTCGAAGTTCGTCCCCGTGATCCACTGTGTGGTCACGTTCGCCTTGTCGTAGGCCGCGGCGTACTTCTTGATGGCCTGCTCGGTGCCGGCCTCGCCGTACGCGTGGAAGTACTGCACCAGGTTCGTACCCGAACCCGACCCGCCCCCGCGCCCGTTGTTGCTCCCGCAGGCCGCCAGCCCGCCGGCGGCGGCCAGGCCCATGGCGGCCCGCAGTACGGATCGGCGGTCCCAGTTGGTGTTGCTGAATGCCGACATGCTGACGTCCTTGTCTCGAGTACGGCTGCAGCTCGGTTGGCTCAGCGCCAGATGGCTCAAATGAGCCTGCGGTGCGGGACGTTAACCTTCGGCTAAGGCTTCGGCAAGGGGTCGGACGAAGCCTGTTCGAAGCGTTGCGTAACGTTCGGGATGCCGAACGTGACGAGTCGGCGGGCCGCCCGCACCGGGCGGCCCGCCGGTCCTCGCAAGGAACGAACTACTGCCGGAACCAGGCCTGGTTGGTGCCGCCCGAGCAGCTGTAGAGGATCACCCGGCTGCCGTCGGCGGTCGACTGCCCGCTGACGTCCAGGCACTTCCCGGACGCCTCGCTCACGATCTGCCCATTGCCGTTCAGCAGCCAGCGCTGCGCGGCGTCACCGGTGAACTCGGCGGCGGCCGTGAGGCCCGAGACCCCGGCCGTCAGATACCCGCCCGCGCCCTTCAGGCCGCCCTTCGCGTCGTACGACCACGACTGCTCGGCGCCGCCCGTGCACGTACCGATCGCGGCCCCGGAGGCGTCCGCCGTCAGGCACTTGCCGGACTGCTCGCCCTGCCAGGCGCCGGTGACGGCCGAACTGCCGTGGCCCTTCTGGTCGAGGACGTACGTCGTGATGGAACGGGCGGGAAGCGTTGCCGAAACGGTCGATCCGCTCACCGCCGGCTTCTCCACGTTCGCCCAGTTCTCGTCCGCCGAGGTGCGCACGGCCTTGCTCGCCCGCAGCGGCGTCCTGCTGTTGAAGTTCAGATCGAGGGCGGTTTCCGTGGCGTTGTGGTTGTTGACCACGACCACCCACTTGCCCTTGCTGTCGTACGCGCTCACCTCGACGCCGCTCGGCGCACCGGTGACGTTGTGCGCGACCGCACCTGGCTTCACGAACTTGCTGTACTGGCCCAGCGCGTAGTACCGCTTCGTGAAGTACAGGGTCTGGTTGCCGTTGGTGGCGTAGTCCGGGTCGTAGTAGATCAGACCGTCGTTCCAGCCCTGGTCGTTCTTCGCGTACGGGTCGGTGCCGATCATCTCCGACAGGGCGACCCACCAGTGGAACGCCGAGTCGTGCGCGACGGCGAAGTCCTTGTGGATGATCCGGGAGAGGTTCAGCCCGCCGTCGATGGTCGGGTCGTACTCCTGCGCCCAGCCCGTACCGCCCTTGCCGAAGCAGCAGATCTCCGTGGACCAGGACGTCCTGCCGACCGACTTCGACGTCTCGTAGACCCTCGCCCGGTTGGCGTCGGACGGGTTGTCGTACGTGTGGTGGGCCAGCTTGTCGACGTACTGCGCCGTGCCCGGCTGTGAGATCCACTGCGGGACCTCGTCGTTGAACTTCACCGTGCTGGTGGACTCGTCGGCGATGATGCCGGTCTTCTGGTGCCGGGCCTGCTGCTCGGCGCCGAGCGCCCGCACGATGTCGTCGCGCTGCGGGACATCGACGAGCATGCCCTCCTGGCCGCAGCTGTCGAAGCTGTTGGTCGGCTCGTTGAAGGGGCTGATGTAGTCGAACTTCGCGCCCTGCGCGGCGAAGTGGTCGGTGACGTCGGCGATGTAGTCCGCGAAGTCCTGCTCGTTCTCCGCCTTCAGATAGCCGCCGCAGCTCTTGCCGTTGGTCTTCCACTCGGCGGGCGCGCTGTTGACGAAGGCGATCAGGTCCTCGACGCCGTAAGCGGCGGCGTACTTCAGGAACGTACGGCCACCCTTGTCCTTGCTCCAGTCGTACGTCCCGTCGTCGTTACGGAAGTCCTCCGGGGCGCGCGACGGTGTGGTGACCGCCGTACCGCCGCCGCCGATGTTGTAGCGGTAGCTGCTCAGGTCCAGGCCCTTCGAGGAGAACAGCAGCTTCGCCACCCGGGCCTGGACGGCCGGGTCGAAGTTCTTGAGGTCGTTGACCCACCAGGCGCCCGACGCGCCGATGTTGTCGATGGTCTGGGCGGCATGGGGGGAGACCTGAGCGGGGGCGGAGTCGGCGGCGCCTGCGGGGGGTGCGGATATCAGGGCTCCGGAGACAGCCAGTGCGGCCGCGGCTGTCGTGAGGATCGATCTGCTGGTGCGCAACGTGCATCCCTTCCGTCGTCATGAAGGTGGTGCGGTACGGCTCCTTGCGGGGGCGGTGCGTCGTGCGGTCCTCTGTCCGACTGACTGCAGGGCCCCTTCGAGCGCGAACGTCGCCGCGCCGAGGGAGACCGGGTCGGTGGGGATCGGGGAGAGGACGATCTCGGTGGCGGCCAGCGGCCGGCGCAGCGCGTGCCGGGCGACGGCCTCGCGCACTTCGGCGAGCAGCGGTTCGCCGAGGGTGGCCGCGACCCAGCTGCTGAGCACGACCACTTCGGGATTGAACAGGTTGACCAGATCGGCGATGCCGGCGGCCAGATAACGGGCGGTGTCCCGGACGACCTTGACGGCGACCGGGTCGTTCGCGGTGACCGCGCGGGCGAGGGCGTCGATGGTGGCGGTCTGGTCCTCGGGGTGCAGCAGGGTGCTGCCGGGGCTCAACTCCCGCAGGTGCTGCATGATTCCGGGCGCGCCGACGTAGGTCTCCACGCAGCCGTGGTTGCCGCAGTGGCACAGCCGGCCGTCCAGCACGAGGGTGGTGTGGCCCCATTCGCCGGCGCTGTTGCTGACGCCCCGGTGCAGCCCGCCGCCCAGCACGAGCCCGGCGCCGACCCCGGTCCCGAGGTTGACCACGACGGCGTCGCCGCGGCCCCGCGCGGCCCCGAACCACAGCTCGGCCACCGCGCAGGCGCGCAGCGGGTTGTCCAGGTAGAGGGGGTAGGCGATGTGCTCGGCGAGCAGATCCAGCAGGGGCACGTCGTGCCAGTCCCAGTTGGGCGCGTATTCGGAGATGCCGGTGTCGCGATCCACCTGCCCCGGCACGCTCACCCCGACGCCGAGCACCCGGGCGCCCTCGATCCCGGCCTGCGCGACCACCGAGCCGACGGCGGCGGCGACATGGCTGACCACCTGCTCCGGGCGGCTCTCACCGGGCCGCATGTCCTCGTCGGCGCGGGCCAGCACGTTCAGCGCGAGGTCGAACAGCTCGACATGGACGTACGTCTCCGCGATGTCGACGCCGATCAGCGCGCCGCCCGACGCGTTGACGGCCACGAGCCCGCGCGGCCGACCCCCCGCCGAGTCCTCGAACCCGACCTCGGTGATCATCCCGAGGTCGAGCAGCTCCCCGACGAGCGTGGCGACCGTGGCGAGGCTCAAGCCGGTCGCGGCGGCGAGCTCCTGCCGGGAGGTGGGGGACGCGGCGATGATCTGGCGCAGCACCTCGTAGCGGTTCGCGGTGCGGATGTCGCGTGACGTGCGCTTCGCCGGAGTCTTCACCGGAGCTGCCCCCCATCCCTTCCAGGCCAGGCCGGGACGACGTCGGCACCGGCGCGGCGCAAGGCTATGGGCTGCGGCGCCTTTCGACAAGGGGTTAGGAAAGGGGGTGGAGGAAGTCAGGTAAGGGGGTGGAGAACGTCGCGCACGAACGCGTTGGTGAACTTCACCGCCGGATCGAGCTCCTTCCCCAGCGCCCCGAAGTCCCCCAGCCGCGGATACAGTTCCCGCAACTGCGCCCCCGGCACCGCGAACACCTTCCCCC
>NZ_JBQQCE010000131.1:0-21901 GCF_052245645.1 Streptomyces sp. KR55
GCGTCGGCGGGGGTGGCGACACCACCGGCGGAGAACAGCACGACCGGGAGCTTGCCGAGCTCGGCGACCTCCTTGACCAGCTCGTACGGGGCGCGCAGCTCCTTGGCGGCGGCGTACAGCTCGTGGTTGTCGTAGCCGCGCAGGCGGGCGATCTCGTTCTTGATCTGGCGCAGGTGGCGCACGGCCTCGACGACGTTGCCGGTACCGGCCTCGCCCTTGGAGCGGATCATGGCCGCGCCCTCGGCGATGCGGCGCAGGGCCTCACCGAGGTTCGTGGCGCCGCAGACGAAGGGGGTGGTGAAGGCCCACTTGTCGGAGTGGTTGACTTCGTCGGCCGGGGTGAGGACCTCGGACTCGTCGATGTAGTCCACGCCGAGGGACTGCAGGACCTGGGCCTCGACGAAGTGGCCGATACGGGACTTGGCCATGACGGGGATCGAGACGGCATTGATGATGCCCTCGATCATGTCCGGGTCGGACATACGGGCCACGCCGCCGTCCTTGCGGATGTCGGCGGGCACGCGCTCCAGGGCCATGACGGCGACGGCGCCCGCGTCCTCGGCGATCTTCGCCTGCTCCGGCGTGACGACGTCCATGATGACGCCGCCCTTGAGCTGCTCGGCCATGCCGCGCTTCACGCGGGCGGTGCCGGTCGCAGTGTTCTCGTCGGGCTGGGCGGAGTTGGGGAGCGTGGTGGACACGGGTTGACCTCACTCGATGGAAAGAGGGTTTCTTGCTGGACCGAGCAAACGTGACGGATGCAGGCCACAGCAAGGGCCAATGAGGAGGCGGTGGATCGTTTTCCGGTACGGCGGGCTAGCCGGCCCGGTCCGCCAGGGCCGTCGGCGGCTCGTCGTCCATCTCGAAGGCCATGGGGAACGGGGCGTGGCCCGCGAGGCGGAACAGGCGGACCTTGCGGTGGCGGCGCAGGGCGCGGGCCGCGCGTACGGCGTCGTTGTGGAAGCGGCGGGCCATCGGCACCCGGCGGACCGCTTCCGTGAGCTCGCGGGCCGCTGCCTCACCGCCGGGCGCCGCACGGACCGCCTCGACCTGCTGCGGGTCCGCGAACACGGCCCGCAGGGCCTGGCTCAGCTCGCTCTCGGCGACCTCCCGCTGGTCCTCCTCGGCCTGCCGTGCCGCGTGCGCCGCCTCGTAGAGCACGATCGACGCCGCCGGGTCCAGCACGCCGGACGTGGCCAGTTCCTGTGCCACCGAGGCGCGGCGCAGCAGCTGCGCGTCGAGCGCGGCACGGGCCGCGTCGATACGGGCGTGCAGCCGGTCGAGCCGGCCCGCCGTCCAGCTCAGGTAGAGGCCGATCGCGATGAGGGCGACGAGGATCCAGATGAGGGTTGCGGTCACGGGCGGCAAGGCTACCGGGGCGCTCCGCCGGGTGAGCCGGCGCATTTGCAGGCCTCAGACGCCGGCCAGGCCGGTTTTTCCGCAGTCAGTCCCGTGCCAACCCCAGCCGTGCCCGCAAGCCTGTGGTGCGTTCGTCGGCCGCCACCGCCGCGGCGCCGTCCGTGACCGTCTCGTAGACCGACAGGATGTCCGCGCCGACCGTCGACCAGTCGAACCGGCGGACGTGGGCGCTGCCGCGCTTGCGCAGTTCGGCGCGGCGTGCCGGGTCACCGAGCAGCCGCACCGCCGCCGCGGCGAGCGCGTCCGCGTCCTCGTTGGCGAACAGCTCCCCCGCCGCGCCCTGGTCGAGGACCTGCGCGAAGGCGTCCAGGTCGGACGCCAGGACCGGCGCGCCCGCCGACATCGCCTCGACCAGGATGATCCCGAAGCTCTCGCCGCCGGTGTTGGGAGCCACGTACAGGTCGATGCTGCGCAGGAAGCGGGCCTTGTCCGCGTCGCTCACCATGCCGAGGAACTCGACACGCGAGCGGAGCTCCGAAGGCAGCGATGCCACCGCCTCCTCCTCGTCCCCGCGGCCCGCGACCAGCAGCCGGGTCTGCGGGCGCTCGGCGAGGATCCTGGGCAGCGCCCGCATCAGGACCGGCAGGCCCTTGCGGGGCTCGTCGATGCGCCCTATGAAGCCGATCGTGCCGCCCTCCCCTTCCGACTGCCAGTCGGGGTTCGGCTCGGCCTCGGCGAAGAAGTCGACGTCGACGCCGTTGGGGATGACGACCGCGTCCCCGCCCAGGTGCTCCACCAGCGTGCGGCGGGCGTACTCGCTGACCGCGATCCGCGCGCTGATCTTCTCCAGCGCCGCCTGGAGGATCGAGTACGCGGCGATCATCGCGCGCGAGCGGGGGTTGGAGGTGTGGAACGTGGCGACGATCGGGCCCTGTGCCGCCCAGCAGGTCAGCAGGCCCAGGGACGGCGACGCGGGTTCATGGATGTGGATCACGTCGAACGCGCCGTCGTGCAGCCAGCGTCGTACCCGGGCCGCCGACAGGAAGCCGAAGTTCAGTCGGGCCACCGAGCCGTTGTACGGCACCGGGACCGCACGGCCGGCCGAGACGACGTAGGGCGGGAGCGGGGTGTCGTCGTCGGCGGGGGCGAGGACGGACACCTTGTGCCCGAGGCGGATGAAGTACTCGGCGAGATCGCGGATGTGGAACTGGACGCCGCCCGGCACGTCCCAGGAGTACGGGCAGACGATGCCGATCCTCACGACGGCCCCTTTGCAGGGTCGAGGTCTTCGAGCCACAAGCGCTGCAGCATGTGCCAGTCCTCCGGATGGTCGGCGATCCCCGAGGCGAAGGCGTCTGCCAGCGCCTGTGTCATCACAGACGTCTTCTCGGCCCGGCTACCTGTCTCGGGTACTTCGATCGGGGGATGCACGCGGCCCTGCATGACGGGCGAGTCGTCGTACCAGAGCGTCACCGGCAGCAGCAGCGCGCCCGTCTGCTGGGCCAGCAGGGCCGGTCCGGCCGGCATGCGGGCCGTGTCGCCGAAGAACTTCACCTCGACGCCGGAGGCGGACAGGTCGCGGTCGGCGACCAGGCAGACCAGGCCGCCGTCGCGCAGCCGCCGGGCCAGGGTGCCGAACGCGGTGCCGCCGCTGTGCGGCAGGACCTCCATGCCGAGGCCCTCGCGGTAGGCGACGAAACGGTCGTACAGGGTCTCCGGCTTGAGGCGTTCGGCGACCGTGGTGAAGGGGGTTTCCAGCTTCGTGGTGACCCAGGCGCCCGCGAGGTCCCAGTTGGCCAGGTGCGGCAGGGCGAGTATGACGCCGTTGCCTGCGGCGAGGCCGTCGGTCAGATAGTGGACGTCCTTCGGGTCGAAGCCGCTCTTGACGCGCTCGGCGCTCCAGGCCGGGAGCCGGAAGGACTCCATCCAGTACCGCAGGTACGAGCGCATGCCCGCGCGGGAGAGCTCGGCAAGGCTCTCAGGGGTCGCGTCGGGCACCACGCGCGCGTAGTTGCTCTCCAGCCGCCGTACGCCCTTGCCGCGCTGCTTCCAGGCCAGGTCGGCCACGGTGTTGCCGAGCCGTACCGCGACCGGCTCGGGGAGCTTCTTGACCGTGCCCCAGCCGAGGCCGTACAGCGCGTCCGTCAGCCGCTCCTGAGCGCTCATTTCGCCGCCTCCCTCCCCTGAGAGGCATTCTCCGTGCTTTCCTGCCCGGTCGCCGCTGCCTCCGCCTCCGCGGACTCCCGGCGGACCGTGACGACCCGCTGGATCAGGGTGACCAGGCTGCCGACGGCAACGATCCACAGGGCGATGGGCAGCAGTACGTCGATGCCGGGCACGCCGAACTTGTGCATACCCGCGAGTCCGGCGGCGACCAGGGAGATCACCAGCCGCTCGGCGCGCTCCACGAGACCGTTGACCGCGACCGGCAGGCCGATCGACTCGCCACGGGCCTTGGTGTACGACACCACCTGCCCGCTGGCCAGGCAGAAGATCGACACCGCGCACAGCGCGAGGTCGTCGCCGCCGCCCGCGTACCAGAGGGCGAAGCCGCCGAAGATCGCGCCGTCGGCGACCCGGTCCAGGGTGGAGTCCAGGAAGGCTCCCCAACGGCTGCTGCGGCCCAGCTGGCGGGCCATGTTGCCGTCGACGAGGTCCGAGAACACGAACAGCGTGATCACGACCGTGCCCCAGAAGAACTCGCCCTGTGGGTAGAAGACCAGCGCGCCTGCCATCACACCGGCCGTGCCGATCAGCGTGACCGTGTCCGGGCTCACGCCCCGGCGGATGAGAAACGCGGCGAACGGTGTGAGGACACGCGTGAAGAATGCACGCGCGTACTTGTTCAGCATGGCCTTCCCGAGGGTCGGTGTCGCCGCGCGGCCCCTGCTGGCCACCGGCTGGCCCATCGTAGCCACGCGCGCGCGTGGGCGACGGCCGGGCACCCGCACCCGGTGAGGGGATCCGGCGGACGGGACGCAACCGCCGGCGGGCGACGCCTTCCGGTCCTCCGTATGGACGCACCGTGACGAGAGTGGAAAGCTCGAAGAACCGCGGGCGTCGCCGGAGCCGCCCCGCACGGGTCCCGCGTGTCCGCGCCCACAGTGACCTCACCGTGCACGGGAGGCAAGGCCATGGGCGACAAGGCGAATGCACACCCCGGAGCCGCCGGCAGGGCAGTGGCGGCCGACCATCCCGCGTCCGTACGGAATGTGGTGCTGGTCGGCCACTCCGGATCGGGCAAGACGACTCTGGTGGAGGCTCTCGCGCTGACCGCGGGAGCGGTGAACCGGGCTGGCCGCGTGGAGGACGGCGGCACCGTTTCCGACTACGACGAGATCGAGCACCGGCAGCAGCGCTCGGTACAGCTCTCCCTGGTGCCGGTCGAATGGGACGGCATCAAGGTCAACCTTCTCGACACCCCCGGATACGCCGACTTCGTCGGAGAACTGCGGGCCGGTCTGCGAGCGGCGGACGCGGCCCTTTTCGTCGTCTCGGCGTCGGACGGCGTGGACGGCTCGACCCGCATGGTGTGGGAGGAGTGCGCGGCCGTCGGCATGCCGCGGGCCATCGTCGTCACGCACCTGGAAGCCGCGCGGGCGGACTTCGAGGAGATGACGCGGATCTGCGCGGAGGCCTTCGGCGGGGACGACCCCGACGCGGTACTGCCGCTGTATCTGCCGCTGCACGGCCCGCAGGGGCCGGACGAGCACGCGCCCGTGACCGGCCTAATCGGGCTGCTGTCGCAGAAGCTCTTCGAATACGCGTCCGGGGAGCGCAAGGAGCCCGATCCGGGCGAGGACCAGCTGCCGCTGATCGAGGAGGCACGCAACCGGCTGATCGAGGGGATCATCTCCGAGAGCGAGGACGAGACCCTCATGGACCGGTATCTCGGCGGTGAGCAGATCGACGTCAGGACACTCGTGGAGGACCTGGAACGGGCCGTCGCGCGCGGGACGTTCTTCCCCGTCCTGGCCGCCGCTCCCGCGGCCGAGGGCGCCCGGCAGGGGCTCGGCACGGTCGAGCTGCTGGAGCTGATCACGCGGGGGTTCCCGACCCCGCTGGAGCACCCGACGCCCGGCGTCACCACGGTGGACGGCAAGCCACGTGAGCTGAAGCCCTGCGATCCGGACGGTCCGCTGGTCGCGGAGGTCGTGCGGACCTCGTCCGACCCGTACGTCGGCCGTGTCTCTCTCGTGCGGGTCTTCTCCGGAACGCTGAGGCCGGACGAGACCGTGCACGTCTCCGGGCACGGACTCACCGACCGGGGCCACGAGGACCACGACGTCGACGAACGCATCGGCGCCGTGTCCACGCCGTTCGGCAAACAGCAGCGCCCGGTGTCGCACTGCGTCGCGGGCGACCTCGCGTGCGTGGCGAAACTGAGCCGCGCCGAGACCGGCGACACCCTGTCCGCCAAGGACGACCCGCTCCTCATGGAGCCCTGGGACATGCCGTATCCGCTGCTGCCGCTCGCCATCCAGGCGCACAGCAAGCCGGACGAGGACAGGCTCTCGCAGGGGCTCGCCCGGCTGGTCGCCGAGGACCCGACGATGCGGCTCGAACAGAACCAGGACACCCATCAGGTGGTGCTGTGGTGCCTGGGCGAGGCGCACGCGGACGTCGCGCTGGAGCGGCTGCGCAGCCGGTACGGCGTCCAGGTCGACGTCGTACCGCACAAGGTCTCCCTACGGTAGACGTTCGCGACCAGGTCGGCCGGGCGCGGGCGGCATGTCAAGCAGTCCGGCGGGCACGGGCAGTACGCCATCTGCGAGATCGAGGTGGAGCCGCTGCCGGGCGGCTCGGGCATCGAGTTCGTGGACAAGGTCGTCGGGGGCGCGGTGCCGCGCCAGTTCATCCCGTCCGTCGAGAAGGGCGTACGCGCCCAGGCCGCCAAGGGGGTCGCCGCGGGCAATCCGCTCGTCGACGTCCGGGTCACGCTGCTCGACGGCAAGGCGCACTCCGTGGACTCCTCCGACGCCGCCTTCCAGACGGCGGGCGCGCTCGCACTGCGGGAGGCCGCGGCCGACGCGAAGATCCATCTCCTGGAGCCGGTGGCCGAGGTGAGCGTCCTGGTCGGCGACGAGTACGTGGGCGCCGTGATGAGCGACCTGTCCGGGCGGCGCGGCCGTGTGCTGGGCACGGAGCAGACGGCCGGTGGGCGCACCCTCGTCCGGGCCGAGGTGCCGGAGATCGAGATCGGGCGGTACGCGGTCGATCTGCGCTCGCTGTCGCACGGCACCGCGCGCTTCAACCGGCGATACGCCCGGCACGAACCCATGCCGGCTCAAGTCGCCGAGCGGGTACGGAAACAGGAGCAGGAGGCGTCCTAGGAAGCGCGGAACAGATGGGAGGCGGCGCGTAGTTGGTACGGGGGCGCGCGCAAGTGGCTTGCGCTGCAACCTCCGAACGGACTGCACGGTGCGCTGCTCCGTGCGCCGGCGGGCGGCTTCGGCCGTCCGCCGCCGAATGTCCGTACCTGCGGATACGCTGATGACCTGATCAACAGGTGTGCAGAGCACGGAAGTCGGGAAGGCCGCAGGAGCGACAGTGGCGGCGATCGGGGGCGGGAATGACCGTTGACAGCGGTTACGCGGACATCTTCGGGCCGCAGGTACCGCGCACGGGCGACGAGGGGCAGACGGCGACGTTCGCGCTGGCCTCTGCGGCGTACCGGGACAACGAGGTCGAGGAGATACTCAAGGCCAACAACGAGTGGCACGAATCGACCGTGAAACCGGGCCAGAAGTGGGCGAAGATCTTCCGGCCCAATCTCGGTGAGGCGTTCTCCCGCGCGGTGGTGGACCGGATGCTCGGCTCCGACCGCAAGCCGCTGATCCAGTCCTTCGGCACCGAACCCCAGGTGGTCGTCGAGCACTGTCTCGCCGCGAACCGCATCCGCCGGCAGCGCGACAACCTGCTCACGGTCGTCATGGTGCTGTGCGGGCTGCTCTTCCTGCCCGGCCTCCTGGTGTGGCTGATGGTGTTCACGATCCGCTCCACCATCGCCAAGCGCGAGGACAAGCGGGCCTCGACGCTCGCGACCACGCTGCTCGTCGCGGTGGGCGCGCTCGCCGTGATCTTCCTGATCCAGATGCCCTTCACGGGATTCTGGGCCTGGTACGCGCGCGCGTCGGTCGTGCTGCCGGTGATCGGCTGGTTCTGGGCCCGGCAGATCTGCGAGCGCACGGCGAAGGACCTGCGGGAACGCTGGGACAGCCTGCTCTCGGGCAGCAGCGTCGGCGCGAAGGTGCCCGAGGCGGTGCCGAGCAGCCCCGGGGAGACCGCGGCCGAACAGTTGCGTCAGTCCCTGGCCCGGCTCAGCGCCGAGCAGCAGTCCAACTCCGTCTTCTACGCCGGGCCCAAGGGCATACTCGGCATGGGCACGCGCTGGGGCAGCTGGCAGCTCGCCGAGGATCTGACACCGGCCGATCCCGACCGGGAGATCCATCCCTTCCGCAGCTGGGACGTCATACGGTCGATCCACGACCAGCTGCGCATGATGGAGCGCGGTCCGCTGAACACGGGCGGTTTCCCGAAGCCGTCGATACGGCACTGGGTCGTGACGCCGATCGGTGAGAACGCGAAGGAGGTGTCCCGGCCGGAGGGCACCGACGTGGACGCCTACCAGGTCAAGTCGCACGCCATACAGGACATCTGCAACAAGCAGCAGTTCGGCAGCGGTGACCGGCACTACCTGGGCGTGCAGTGGACGCTGTGGGACGGGCAGCTGGTGATCACCATGCTGATCACGGTGACCGTGCTGTACGAGACGCTGCGCATCGAGGTCACCGGGCACGCGCTGGGGCCCGTGCACGGCCTGTTCACCTCCAAGCCGGCGGCCAAGGAGAAGTCGGTGCAGAAGTCGCTCAAGCGGTGGGAGACGCGGACGGTGAAGCTTCCGCTGGTCGACACCGACGAGGTGGTACGGCTGGCGGCTCGGGCACCTCTGACCTGGTATCCCCCGCTGCTGAACTGGCTCGGCGGCACCCTCGCCCTGCCGGAGCCGTTCGGCCTGCGGCACGCCTGGGCCGACAAGCCCTGGCGCCACCGCTTCATGGCCGACGACGCGCTGCGGGCAGCCACACCGGTGCTGCGGGTGGTGCACTCGGCGGCGATCCGGGTCCTCGAGGAGAACGGCGTCGACACGGAGAAGTTCGGCACCCGCTCGGCGTTCCTCAGCACGGCAATCCAGGACCCGACACCGAAGAAGGCAGACCTTTACGACGCGTGACCTGGCTTTCAGGCGACCGGTGCTGTAGCTGAGCGGGGGTGGGTCGCGCGGCCCGGCGTTGCCGGGGTGCCGCCCGCGCCCACCCGTGCCGCCCCAGGCGGCACGACTGCCCGCGGCCTACGCCAGGCCTCCGCCAGCATCTTGCGCGTATCGGCCAGCAACTGCGGCAGCACCCGCGTATGCCCCACCACCGGCATGAAGTTGGTGTCCCCACCCCAGCGCGGCACGATGTGCTGGTGGAGATGCGCGGCGATCCCGGCCCCGGCCACGGTCCCCTGATTCATCCCGATGTTGAAGCCGTGCGCCCCGGACGCGGTCCGCAACGCCGTCATCGCCTGCTTCGTCAGCGCGGCCAGCTCAACGGTCTCGGGCCCGGTGAGGTCCGTGTAGTCGGCGACATGCCGATAGGGCACGACCATGAGGTGGCCGCCGTTGTACGGGTACAGGTTCAGCACGGCGTACACCTGCTCACCGCGCCGGACGATCAGCCCGTCCTCGTCGGACTTGGCCGGGATGGAGCAGAAGGGGCAGCCGTCCTCGGCCCCCGGACCGGTGGGCTTGTTCTCGCCCTGGATGTACGCCATCCGGTGGGGCGTCCACAGGCGCTGGAACGCGTCCTGCGTCCCCACTCCGATCTGCTGCTCCGGCTCACTCGTCATGCACTGCAGCATATGGCTTCGCCCGTTCGCGGCGTGTCGCCGGGGGCTCGCGGAAGACGGCGAAGGCCCTCGGGAGGCCGAGCAGCCTCTCGAGGGCCTTCCTCAGGTACACGTCGGGCGCGTCAGACCTGCACCCGCTCCTCGACGACCTTGCCGATCTTCGCGATGGCCTCGTCGAACGGGATGCCGTTCTCCTGCGAGCCGTCGCGGTAGCGGAAGGAGACGGCGTTGTTGGCCATGTCCTCGTCACCCGCGATGACCATGAACGGCACCTTCTGCTTCTGGGCGTTGCGGATCTTCTTCTGCATCCGGTCGGAGGAGGAGTCCACCTCGACCCGCAGGCCCTTCTTCCGTGCGGCCGTGGCGAACTTCTCCAGGTACTCGACATGCGCGTCGCCGATCGGGATGCCGATCGCCTGGACGGGGGCGAGCCAGGCCGGGAAGGCGCCCGCGTAGTGCTCCAGGAGCACCGCGAAGAACCGCTCGATGGAGCCGAACAGCGCGCGGTGGATCATGACCGGGCGCTGCTTGGAGCCGTCCGCGGCCGTGTACTCCAGGTCGAAGCGCTCGGGCAGGTTGAAGTCGAGCTGGATGGTCGACATCTGCCAGGTGCGGCCGATGGCGTCCTTGGTCTGGACGGAGATCTTCGGGCCGTAGAAGGCGGCACCGCCCGGGTCCGGGACCAGCGGCAGGCCCTGCTTCTCGGCGACCTGGCGGAGGGTCTCCGTCGCCTCCTCCCAGGCCTCGTCGGAGCCGACGAACTTCTCCGGGTCCTTGGTGGACAGCTCCAGGTAGAAGTCGGTCAGGCCGTAGTCGCGCAGCAGGCCGAGGACGAAGGTGAGCGTCTTGTCCAGTTCCTCGGACATCTGCTCACGCGTGCAGTAGATGTGCGCGTCGTCCTGGGTGAAGCCGCGGGCGCGGGTCAGGCCGTGCACGACGCCCGACTTCTCGTACCGGTACACGGTCCCGAACTCGAAGAGGCGCAACGGCAGTTCGCGGTAGGAACGGCCGCGTGCGTCGAAGATCAGGTTGTGCATCGGGCAGTTCATGGGCTTGAGGTAGTAGTCCACGCCCTCGTCGAGCTGCATGGGCGGGTACATGCCCTCGGCGTACCAGTCCAGGTGGCCCGAGGTCTCGAAGAGCTTCCCCTTGGTGGCGTGCGGGGTGTAGACGAACTCGTAGCCCTCTTCCTCGTGGCGGCGCCGCGAGTAGTCCTCCATCACGCGGCGGATGATGCCGCCCTTGGGGTGGAAGACGGCGAGGCCGGAGCCGATCTGCTCCGGGATGGAGAACAGGTCGAGCTCGGAGCCGAGCTTGCGGTGATCGCGCTTCTCGGCCTCGGCGAGGAACTCCAGGTACGCCTTCAGCTCGTCCTTCGACGGCCAGGCGGTGCCGTAGATGCGCTGGAGCATCGGGTTCTTCTCGCTGCCGCGCCAGTAGGCGGCCGCGTTGCGCATCAGCTTGAACGCCGGGATGAGGCGGGTGGAGGGCAGGTGGGGACCGCGGCAGAGGTCCTTCCAGCACAGCTCGCCGGTCTTGGCGTCCAGGTTGTCGTAGATCGTCAGCTCGCCGGCGCCGACCTCGACGTCCGCGCCGTCCTCGGCGGATGCGGACCCCTTGAGGCCGATCAGTTCCAGCTTGTACGGCTCGTTCGCCAGCTCCTCGCGCGCGGCCTCATCGGTGACAACCCGACGCGAGAAACGCTGGCCGCGCTTCTGGATCTCCTGCATCTTCTTCTCGATGGCCTTGAGATCCTCGGGCGTGAACGGCTTCTCGACGTCGAAGTCGTAGTAGAAACCGTCCTTGACCGGCGGGCCGATGCCCAGCTTGGCCTCGGGGAAGAGCTCCTGCACGGCCTGCGCCATGACGTGCGCGGTGGAGTGGCGCAGGATGTTCAGGCCGTCCTCGGAGGAGATCTCCACCGGCTCGACCTCGTCACCCTCGGCCACCGAGTACGCGAGGTCCTTGAGCTCGCCGCCCACGCGCGCGGCGATGATCGAGCGCTCGCCGGCGAAGAGCTCGGCGGCCGTAGTGCCCGTCGTCACCGTGCGCTCTTCCCGCTCGGAATCGCGTTGGATGATCACACGGACGTCTGACACCGGTCTCTCCTGACTGAAGGTGGATGCGGCGCCATACCGAGAGCGCGCGCAATAAGGGATCGTACCGACCCCGGACCGCCCCAGGCGAAATCAGTCCCCGCTGCACGCCTCCTCGAAGAAGTCGAGATTCTCCTGCAGCGACTTCATCAGCCGGTCCCGCTCCGCCTCGTCCACCTGCACGGGTACGACGCCACAGGCGCCGGTCAGCCGGCGGAAGCCGCCCCTGCTCTCCAGCCGCCCGTGCACCCGTACCGGCAGTCCGACGAGGTGGGCCTGACCTGCGATCCGGTAGTCCTCCTCGTCCAGCGTCAGCCGGACGTGCGGGATCTCTGCCCCGGCGAGCACCCGCAGCCGTACGGTGCCCTCGCCGCGCCGCTCCGACCTGCGCATCCGGATCACCTCGCCGGTGATCCGCACCGGCACGGACGGCTCCTCGCGCAGATAGCGGGCCCCGGCCTCGCGCAGTACGGGCAGGTCGCCCGGCGAGAACTCGACCGCCTCGTCGGGGGTGGCGGCGCCCTCGGGGACTCCGGCGCCCGGCGCCCACTCGACGGCGACCCGGGCGCCCTCCGTCCCGCGGACGAGGGCGATGAGGGCCTCGGTGAGCTCGCGGCTGACACCGGCATCGACGGCGCCGTCGAAGGCGTTCATGCCCCCGGTGGCCCGCTGGTAGTTGATGGCCTCGCGGACGGCGTAGAGCGCCTGGTGGAGGCGTAGGGCGAGCGGGCGCCCCGGGGCGACGGGCACGAACGCGGTGAGGCGGCGGCCGCCGGTCGCGGCGCCGACCAGGACGCTCTGCAGCATCGAGGCGGCGGTGCGCTTGTGCCGGGCACCGTAGTAGCCGGCACGCGCGCGTGTGGCGAGGGCGCCGGCGAGCAGCATCTGGCGGGCGGCGGTGCGCAACTGTTCCTCGACGGTCCAGGAGGCGGCTCCGGCCGGCCCGCTCGGTACGTCCCGCCACCAGCGGATCTCGTCGCTGGGCACGGTGAGCCCGACCAGCACCTCGCGCGCCGACGGCGTCGCGCTGCGGGAGAGCGCGACGAGCGCCTCGGCGAGCAGGTCCTCGCTGTCGGGGAAGGCGCGGCTCTCCGGCACGAGCAGGCTGGTGCCGTTGCCGCCGGGTCCCGGCGGCGTCCAGCGGCCGTAGCGTCCGACGGCGCCGCCCCGGCGCTGCCAGCCGTGCCGGTGCAGCAGCGCGCCGAGCACGGCGGGGTCGACCTGGCCGGGCTCCGGCGGCGGCTCGTTCCACGGAGCCTGGGGATGCGGCCGGACCGGCCTCGCCGGCTCGTCGAGGGGGCGGTGCGTCACGGTCTGCCTCCCGTCCCGACCCGCGTCATGATCTCGCACAGCGCCCGGTCGTCGAAGATGCGTGAGGTCGGTATGCGGACGTTGGTCCGGTGCCGGCCGGTGATGGCGTGCCCGGCGAGGTTGACCCAGTAGCAGCAGTGTCTCAGGTCGAGCCGGTCGTGGCTGGCGCGCAGCCACTCGTCCTGCGACCGCGGGACGAGCATCACGACCAGGATCTTGTGCACCGAGACCGGAGTGCGGGCGAGTTTCACCAGGTGGTCGTTGTCGAGCGTGAAGGAGAAGAAACGCCCGGGAGGGTTCGGTGCGATCTGGTACGTGGCCTTGAGCTGCACCTTGATGGTGACCTCGTCGTCGACCGTGTGCCCGGGCGCGCTGTGGCTGACGTGCCAGTCGATGCCGTTGTCCGGGAAGGGCTGGGAGAGCGAGCAGCCGGCGGCGGCCGCGACGGCGTGCAGATAACCCACCTGCAGTGTCTCCATGCAGGCGGTGGTGGCGAGTGAACCGCGATGGGGGCCCGTGCGTTCGGGCAGCAGCCCGCCCCGCTCGGGCTGCGCTATCGCCATGACCAACAGCCTTCCAAGCAAAGTGATTTCCCCGCGAGAGCCCGCTGAACTGCGCGGACCCGTACTTCTGTTGTCTCCTCCCGGCGTACGGCGCAAACAGCCCGGGTATCACCAAACGGGCAGAAGACGGGGCGTCAGCTGCTATGGGTGAACGAGGAGTTGTGTACTTATGACGTGCTGGTACGAGGGCCCTCTGGCGGCATTCGACACGGAGACAACGGGCGTGGACGTCGAGACCGACCGGATCGTGTCGGCCGCCCTCGTCGTCCAGGACGCCCCTGGCACGCGGCCCCGGGTGAGCCACTGGCTGGTGAACCCGGGCGTACCCGTACCCGCCGAGGCGACGGCGGTGCACGGGCTGACGGAGGATCATCTGGCGCGCAACGGCCGCTGGCCGGCACCGGTGATGCAGGAGATAGCCACCGAGCTGGCCGAACAGGCGGCGGCCGGGCGACCGTTGGTGGTGATGAACGCACCGTTCGACCTGACGCTCCTCGACCGTGAGCTGCGTCGGCACCGGGCCTCGTCGCTGGGCCACTGGTTCGAGTCGGTGCCCCTGCTCGTCCTCGATCCCCGGGTTCTGGACAAGCACCTGGACCGCTACCGCAAGGGCCGTCGCACCCTGACCGATCTGTGTGTGCACTACGACGTCGCCCTGGACGGCGCGCACGACGCGGCCGCGGACGCGCTGGCCGCGCTGGAGGTCGTACGGGCCATAGGCCGCCGTTTCCCGTCACGGCTGGAACGCCTCACCCCCGCCGAGCTGCATCCACTGCAGGCGGTGTGGCATGCGGCACAGGCACGCGGCCTGCAGGCCTGGTTCGCCCGCAGCGGCAGCGAGGAGGCGGTGGACCCGGCGTGGCCGCTGCGCCCGGACCTGCCGGCGGCGGCGTGAACCCTGCCGTTCCGGCCGACATCAACGCCGGCCGCGGGGGTGTGGGTGGCGAAGCCCCCACTACGCGCGCGGAGCCGCGCAGAACACAAAGAGAGCGACGTGGTCCGCGTTGTCTGCGGACACACGTCGCTCTCGCGATCGTGGGCGATACTGGGTTCGAACCAGTGACCTCTTCGGTGTGAACGAAGCGCTCTCCCACTGAGCTAATCGCCCGGGAACGCACTGAACAATACAGGTGTCCGCGGGTCTGGTTCAAACCGCTTCGAGGTACGCCAGCAGGCCACGCCGTCCGGCCCGCATCATCAGCCGGTGGTTGGCCCGGAAGACCGGCCGACCCGGTACGGCGAACCGCCTGAGCAGTGGCTTGGTCACGTCGACCACCTGGTCGTAGCGGACGAGACACCCACCGTCCGCCGGCGTGACCGTCCAGCGCGCCCAGCCCTCGATGTCGCCGGACATCGCGACCTCCAGCGCCCCGGCTGCCGGGTCGCGGCGCACTTCTCGGGCGGTGAAGGTCATGTCGTACGGGAGGAGCGACCGGATCCGGATCACGCCCGTGGTGTCGTCGACCCGCTGGACCTCGCGCACCTGACGCCACCAGCGGGGGTAGCCCTCCGGTCGCGCCAGCACGTCGTACACGGTGGCGGGCGGGGCGGGCAGGGGCCACAGGCTGCGGAAGCGGTAGCGGGTCCAGTCCATGCGCAGAGTGTGCCCATAGCGAGACATTCCCCCACCGCATCTGAGTACCTTCTGAGTACGCGTACTCATGGCGCACCACGTGACGTGGGCCACACTCCAGAGCGAGCGCCGCCGCCCGTGCGGCGGCGCTCTTCTCACGGTTTCCTACGAGGGCATCTTGTCGCCGACCAGTGCCAGGTTCTGGATCGCCGCCAGCCCGTACAGCGCGGTGGCGTTGGTGGACACCCAGGCCGCCTCGCTGCCCGGGACCAGGGCGGTCGGGCCTTCGATCTTCTTCGTGGACCAGTCGGTGGACTCCTTGTAGTCCCAGGTGTCGCGGCTGTTGTAGAACTGCTGCCACGCGCGGGCGGCCAACGTGTCGTCGCCGGACTGGACGGCGGCGTAGGCGTCCTGGCGTGAGTGGCCCTGGAAGAGCAGCAGGGACCCGAAGTCGGAGCCGTAACGGGCCTTCTGCTCCGCCTTGGTGGCGTTGAAGTAGCGGCAGTAGTCGAGCCACGCCTCCTTGAACTTCGGCATGTCGATCTGGTCGATCAGCTCGGCGCACAGCTCGACCAGGCCGAACATCGCGGAGAGGTGCGACACCCCGACCACGGGCTTGTCGGCGATGGCGAACTTGCCGGTGTCCAGGTCGTACAGCGCGCTGCCCTGGACGAAGCCGTTGGGCTGGGCGGCGATGGTCTCCATGGTGGACAGGACCCGCGCCTTGGCCTTCTCCCACTTGGGGCCGCGCCGCTCCCACTCGGTGAGCCAGGCGGAGACCAGGCCGCTCCAGTCGGTGCCGAAGCCGATGGACAGGGCGTTGCGGTCGGGGGTGTACGGCTCGGTGCGGATCTTGCGGATGGGGTCGAGGACGAGGAAGGTCTCGTCGGAGTCGACGTTGGCGTGCATGAGGTCACCGACGCGCTCGTCGGCGGTGAGGAAGTAGTAGTAGCGCCGGTAGGTGGTGTTGGCGATGCGCTGCTGCTTGGCGCTGTCCGCGTAGTGCTGGACGCCGTGGCGGGTGCCGAGGCCCGCCCACTCGCCGACGTGGTAGACGTCGACCTCGCCGGTGTGCCGGGTCATCGCCTCGGCGAAGCGGAAGACGTCGGCGCGGCCCGAGCGCATGTACGCGAACCAGAGCCACAGGTCGGGCGAGAGCTCGGAGTTGTCCCAGGCGTAGCCGCCTACGTCGTAGCACCACTGGTGGCGGCTGGGGTCGTAGCTGTGCATGATGTCGCCGTAGTCCCAGAAGCCGTACCAACGGCGCATCTCCACCTGGTCCTTGTAGTAGGTGAAGAGGAAGTCCAGGTGGTCCTCGATCTTCGCCTTGGCGGCGGTGGAGCGGTCCGGCTCGGAGAACAGCTTGCCGAAGACACCCGCCTTGATGAGCTGCTGGGGCGGGGCGGCGAGCTGCGGCGGAGTGCGGACGGCCGCCACCTGCTGAGCCATCTGCTCGGCGCCGGGCGTGGACTCGTGGGCCCAGAAAAGGAGTTCGCTGGTGCGGGCGATGCCGTAGGGGGTGCCGAAGCCCGGTTCGTAGTCCTCGTAGGTGATGTTGAGGCCTTCGAGCTGTTCGGGGTACGTGTCCTGGCCCATGCCGTCGTGGTAGAAGCGCAGGTCCATGGGCTGCGCCTCGGGTGACCAGAGCCAGAGGGTGACCTCGGCCTCGTCGGTGTGGGCGTCGCGGATGTCGAGTTGGGCGGGGAACTTCTCCCAGAAGTCGCGCAGCCCGAAGGCGAACCCGCCGCTCGCGCCACCGACGTACCCGAATCCGCTGGCCCTCCGGCCGCCGCCCGCGGGGATCCAGCCGTACCCCTTCTTGGTGCGCTTGCGGACGGCGAAGCCGTCGGCGGACAGCTGCGAGAGGGTGTAGTCGCCCCACTCGGGGATGTACTGGAGGCGGGTGGTGACCCGCTGGTCCCACGTCGAGGGGTCCGGCAGCTTCCTGCCCTCGAACTGGGCCGTCCGTACCGCCGCCCCCGGGTCGCGGCGCAGCCCGGTGATGCCCTTGACGGCCTCACGCAGCAGGCCGGTGCCCTCTCCGCCGATGCGGATGTGCCGGTCGTAGGCCGCGTCGCGCATCGGCACGCTGAAGCGGACGCCGATGCCGCGGATGAAGTCGCCGCTCGCCTTGCCGGGCTCCTGGGTGCCGTCGTAGGTGATGGTGTGCACCATCCGGAAGGAGTCGGCGCCGGCGTAGAAGTAGAGGCGGATGGAGAACGGCAGCCAACTGCGGTCGCCCTTGCGGTGCTTGCCGTCGATGCGGACGACCGCGCGGACCGGGCCGTCCTGCTCGACGGCGACCTCGGAGATGGCGCTCTCGAAGCGTTCGTACTTCACCGTTCCCTGGTCGCCGTCCTCGACCTCCGGCTGGCGCAGCAGCACGAGCCGGCCGTTCCTGGCGATCTCGGTCGATCCACGGGTGACCGACTTGACGAGCGTGGAGCCCGACTTGCCGATCTTCGCGGTGATGACACCGGTCGATATGTCGATGGTGCCGCCGCTCTTGTCGACGGTGACCTTCTTCTCGGGGGCGGTGGACTCCCCGGCCGTCAGCTTGAGCTTGCCGGAGCCGGAACTCACCGCATGTGCGGTCCACTTGAGGGAGCCGTCGGGCCAGTAGGCGAGCGGCCACGACTGCACGGGGACCGCCTTGCCGTCCTCGTCCGTGAGCGCGAAGGTCTGGTCCTCCTGATAGGCGCCCTTCGGCCAGGGCACGCCGACCGTGGAGCCGGGAGCGGCGCCGAGACCGCCGTCCTCCAGCCAGTTCAGTGTGACCGGGTCCGCGTCGGCGGGCGCGGATCTGGGCGCGGCCTGTGCGGTCGATCCGAGCGCCCAGCTGAACTGCGCGGCGGCGCCGGCGACGGCGGCCGTCTTGAGGAGGGACCTACGGGGGATGGGGGACATGGCCTTTCCTTTCCGTGCGAGTGCAGGGGTGGTCAGGGGCATGACAGAGAGAGGTGCGACGCCCTGGGGGCGCCGACCTGGTGCACCACCGGGGTCAGCGGTGCCGGTACCGCTCCTCCACGGCGACCGCCGCCGCCGCGACGGCCCCGAGGACGGGGACCGCCAGCGGCGCGACGAACAGGGCGGAACAGGCGACGACCGCCAGTCCGCCGACGAGCAGGAAGGACCCGGCCGGGTCCAGAACCGTCCGGCGCCCGGCGTCCGCCAGCAGCGCCCGCCACCTGGCGCCCGGTGTCCACACCGCCGCCGCACGCAGCCCGGCGACGGCGAGCCCGATCAGCGCGAACAGGCCGACCGCCCCGACGAACGGCCCGCCGGGAATTCCGGCGCGCGCGGCCTGGACGTCCACCCAGACCGCGGCCACCGCCGCCCACCCGACGAGCCCGACGATCCACCCGCCGCGCACGGCCGCCCGGAAGTCCACGACGAACTCCCGCCAGCCGCCGCCCTCATGGCCCGTACTACGCCGCAGATGCCGCGCGCCGACGGCGAAGGCCGCGGGGTAGGTGACGACCCCGAGACAGGCCACGGCGATCCACACGCCGGTGAGCAGGCACTCGGCGAAGACCGCGAAGCGCTCGCCGAACACGGACTCCTTGCGCGGGGGGCGGGCCTTCACGCGTGCTTGCGCCATGGTGACGCCTCAGCCCTTCAGTCCGGAGGTCGCCATACCGTCGATGAGGTAGCGCTGGAAGGCCATGAAGAAGGCGATGACCGGCACCAGCGCCACCAGCGACATCGCGATCATGCTGCCGTAGTTGGAGATGCCCTCCTGGTCGCGGAACATCATCAGGCCGAGCGAGACGGTGTACTTCTCGGGGGTGTTGAGATAGATCAACGGCCCCATGAAGTCGTTCCACGCGTTGATGAAGGTGAAGATCGCGCTGGTGATGATCGCGGGCCGGCTCAGCGGCAGCACGATCGACCAGTAGGTGCGCAGATGCCCGCAGCCGTCGAGCTTGGCGGCCTCGTCCAGCTCCTTGGGGAGCCCGCGCATGAACTGCACCATCAGGAACACGAAGAAGGCTTCCGTGGCCAGGAACTTGCCCGCGACGAGCGGCACCAGGGTGTCGGTGAGCTCGAGGTTGCGGAAGAGCACGTACTGCGGGATGAGCAGCACGTGGTACGGCAGCAGCAGCGTGCCGATCATCAGCGTGAAGAGCAGGTTCCGCCCGGCGAACCGGATCTTGGCGAAGGCGTACGCGGTCAGCGAGCTGGACAGCACCACACCGACCACGGCCAGGACCGCGTACATCAGTGAGTTGGTGAAGAAGCTGGTGATGGGGATGCCGGAGATGCCGTCGGCGAGCCCGGAGAAGTTCGCCCAGACCGGTTTGGTGGGCAGTAGGTCGAGGCTGGCGATGATGTCCTTGCTCGGCTTGAACGAGGCACCGACCACCCAGATCACGGGATACAGGACGACCGCGAGTACGACGAGCGCGCCCACGTGCCAGGCGATCGATCCGAAGCGCCGCCGCTCGTTCGCGGTGCGCAGGGCAGGGCTGGTGGCACTGGTCACTTGGCGGCCTCCTCGTAGTGCACCCACTTCTTCTGCGACCAGAACAGGACCGCCGTGACGAGCGCCACCGCGATCACCAGCGTCCAGGCCATCGCGGAGGCGAAGCCCATCTGGGCCTCCTTGAAGCCCTTCTGGTAGAGGTAACAGGTGTAGACGAGCGTGGCGTCGGCGGGCCCGCACCGGGTGTCGGAGACGACGTACGCGGAGCCGAACACCTGGAACGCGTGGATGGACTCCAGCAGCACGTTGAAGAACAGCACCGGGGAGATCATCGGTAGCGTGATGTTCCAGAACCGCCGGAGGGGACCGGCCCCGTCCACCTCGGCGGCCTCGTACAGCTCCTGCGGGACCTGCTTGAGGCCGGCCAGGAAGATGACCATCGGCGCGCCGAACTGCCAGATGCTCAGCGCCACCAGGGCGTAGATGACGTAGTCCGGGTTGCCGATCCAGCCGCCCACGTCGAGCCCGAAGATCTTCTGCGTACGGTCCACGATCGCGTCGTCCGAGAACAGCGCCCGCCACACGAAGCCGACGGAGACGCTGGCGCCGATGAGCGAGGGCATGTAGAACGCGGCCCGGTACAGACCCTGTCCGCGCCGCTTCTGCGCGAGCAGCAGCGCGACACCGAGCGCGAGCAGCAGCTTCAGCGGTGTGGCCACGACGACGTACTTCAGCGTGACCTCGACCGACTTCTGCCAGCGCGGGTCCTGGAACATCGTCGTGAAGTTGTCCAGCCCCACCCACTGGGGCGGCGTGAACAGGTTGTAACTGGTGAACGCGTAGTACAGCGACGCGATCATCGGCCCCGCCGTGAGCAGCAGGAACCCCGCGATCCACGGCGACATGAAGAGATAGCCGGCGAGGTTCTCGCGGCGCCGCCCGCGCCGCCCGGCGGCAGGAGCGGCGGGCCGCTTCTTCGCCGGGCGCGCGGGCGCTTCCTTGACGAGCGTCATGGTGGTACGTCCCCTCAGCCCGCGAACGCGGCCTTGGCCTCGCTGAACAGCGCCTTCGCGGCGTCGGACGGCTTGGTCTTGCCCTGGGCGACCTCGCCGCCGATGCGCAGGAACGCCGCCTCGATGACGTCGGCACCGGACGGGTGCGGGGTGATCTTCCCGAGCACGCCGGCCTCGGCGACCTCGTCCTCGTAGGCCGCGACTCCCTTGTTGTTGTCGTCGGTGGGCGTGAACGCCTCGTACTGCTCGGTCGTGGCGAGGATGCCGCGGTCATAGCCCATGATCTTGCCGACCTCGGGGTCATGGACCA
This sequence comes from Streptomyces sp. KR55, assembly GCF_052245645.1. Lineage (NCBI taxonomy): Bacteria > Bacillati > Actinomycetota > Actinomycetes > Kitasatosporales > Streptomycetaceae > Streptomyces > Streptomyces sp. KR55. The sequence continues at coordinate 20,545 of NZ_JBQQCE010000131.1, forward strand.
TGAAGTCGATGAACTGGGCGACTTCCTTGGGGTGCTTGGTCCCGGAGAAGGCGCTCAGCATCAGCGAACCGAGGTACTGGCCGGTGTCCTTGCCGTCCGTGGTGGGGATCGGCGCGAGCCCGTAGTCCGACTCGCCCTCGCCCTCGTAGCGGATGGAGAAGTTGTCCCAGGTGAACTCGGACGCGGCGAGCCCCGCCGACAGACCGGACTTCGGCTTGACCTGCTCGATCTTCTTCGGGTCGGCGACGAGCCCGGACCTCACGCGCTTGTAGCCGTCCTCCCACCACTGCGTCAGATCGTCCTCGGTGAAGCCGAGATCGGAGTCGGTGAAGAAGGCCTTGCCGTTCTGACGCAGGTAGAGGTCGTAGAGGTACATGATGCTGAAGTAGCCGGTGTCACCGGCGATCTTCAGCTTGTCCTGGATCGTCTGCAGCGCGTCGAAGTACTCGTCCCAGGTCCAGCCGAACTTCGCCTCCACGCCCGCCTTCTTGAAGGCCTTGAGGTCGATGACGAGCGCCATGGTGTTGGCGCCGACGGGTATGCCGATCTGCTTGCCGTCGACCTGACCGTTCGCCAGAACGCCGTTGCGGAAGTTCTCCAGGCTCAGATTCCCGGCGTCCGCCTGCGTCTTGAGGTCCATCAGAACGCCGCGCTTGTCGTACTTGCGCAGAAAGCCGACCGCATTCTGGAAGACGTCCGGGGGATTCCCGCCGGAGGCCTGGGTCTGGAACTTCTCCCAGAACGCTTCGTAATCGGTGAATTCAGGCTTGATCTTGATCTTCGGGTACTTCTTCTCGAAGAGCGCGATCGTCTTCTTGATGGCGATGGTGCGCGGCTCGCCACCCCACCACGCGTAACGGAGCGTCACCGTCCCGCCTCCGGAACCGCTGTCGCCGCCGCACGCGGTCGTCGCACCCAGCCCGAGCGTGGCTGCCGAGGCCCCGGCCACCTTCAGGATCGTACGCCTCTCAACATTCCTGCTGGTTCCCATGGTTGGGCCCCCTCCCCGCAGCGTCATTGCCGACTGCATGAATCGTTTCAAGTAAGCGCTTGCTGGCACAAGCTACGAGGGGCCTCGGAGTGCGTCAATGATTCGGACAGGATTTTCTTGCGGAGCGGCTCCGCGATCCGGCGCGGTTCGGGGGCCGGGTGGCGGGAGGTGCGAGGTGACGCCGCAGGTGAGACGGGCGCGGTCGGCCGGTCGGACGGCGGGCGGGGTGCTGTACGGGTGTGGCGTTCGACTGAAAGACGTCGGAGGGGTGGGCGTCGGCAGGGCGGGCGGCGGGGCGGGCGCGGGTGGTGAACCGATCCGTGACGAAGCGGGTGCGTCGACCCGCTCAGGCGTGGTGAGGTGCAG
>NZ_JBQQCE010000132.1:0-21845 GCF_052245645.1 Streptomyces sp. KR55
GCATCGATGACGCGCTGGACGGCCGAGGGGCTGATCCGCAAGGTCGGCAGAGGCACGTACATGCTCGAACAAGGCTGGACCTCCCCCGATTTGACGGATCGCGTCACACGCTAACTACGCGGCATTGCTCCTACCCGCCTGAGTTGCGCAAGCGCGCGGTGCGTATGCTCGCCGAGGTCCGCGGTGACTACCCGACCGAGTCCGCCGCGATCAACGCGGTCATGGCGAAGCTGGGCATCAGCTCGCGCGAAACGCTGCGCAAGTGGGTCCGGCAGGACCAGATCGACTCCGGACAGCGGCCGGGGACGACGACGGAGGAGTCCGAGCAGATCAAGGCGATGAAGAAGGAGATCGCCGAACTCAGGCGGGCCAACGAGATCCTGAAGGCTGCGGCGAGTTTCTTCGCGGCCGAGCTCGACCGGCCACATCTGCGCTCGTAGCGTTCATCGACGAGCACCGGGACCGCTTCGGCGGTGTCGAGCCGATCTGCCGCGTGCTGACCCAGCACGGCTGCAAGGTCGCCCCCTCCACCTATTACGCCTGCAAGAAACGCCTCGATTCCCCCTCGCCGCGAGCGGTGTGAGACGAGGAAGTCAAGGAACTGATCCAGGAGGTCTACCGGGCCAACTACCGTGTCTATGGCGCGAGAAAGGTCTGGCGGGAGCTGAACCGCCAGGGGCACCGGGTGGCCCGCTGCACCGTCGAGCGCCTGATGCGCGAGATCGGCATCGCCGGCGCGGTGCGCGGCAAGAAGGTGATCACCACTCTCCCGGACCCGGCCGCCGCCAGGGCCCCCGGACCGTCTGGATCGCGACTTCGTCGCCGCGGCCCCGAACCGCACGTGGGTGGCCGACTTCACGCACGTGGCCGCCTGGGCGAGCGTCGTCTATGTCGCGTTCGTCGTGGACACCTTTGTGAACGACGGCGATATTCCCCAGCTGCGGCGCCAGAAAATTCCCCATGGGGATCCCGGCGCTGCGCCTGCGCGACCAGGGGGACGCCGCTCGTCCCCGGCCCGCCCGGCAGCTGCCAGATCTTGTGGGTCGTGGTGGGCTGTCAAGGATGAGCGCAGCTCACCGCGGTAGCGGCGCCGAAGGCGTCCTTGACCGACCGTCAGGACCCGCGACACTGCCCGAGTGGGCGGGCCGCCCTCAGCCTCGCCGCGCGTTCGAACGCTTGCCTGGGGAAAGTGGCGCCGCAGCTGGGGAATTACGCGGTCGTCGACAACCTTCTCCCGCCGCATCGTCGGCTGGTCCGCGTCAATGTCGAAGGAGACGCAACTCGTGCTGGACGCCCTGGACATGGGCCTGTGGCAGCGTGACCGCGACGGCTGGAAGCCGGTGTTGCAACGACCGGTTGAGTCCGGGCAATACACGTCGTTCCGCCTGGCCGAACACCTGGAGGCGGCGCAGATGGCGTGCACGGTCACCGCTTGTTCTCCTGCTGTGGGGTTCGGGCATACGAGATGCTGGGCGCCGGTTTCACGGCACGCGGGGCCAAGGCCGGCGTCGGGCCCTTACTCGAGCGAGATCTCTCCGTCCGGCAGCAATCCGTCCCAGTAGCCGTCCATGAAGTCGAGCAGTTCAGTGGGTTCGACCAGCGCTCGGGCTGACCGCAACTCGGCCGTTGTCCACCAGCGGGCTTCCGGGGCGAGCGCGAAGCGGACGGACGGCGGCCAGCTATCCGCTGCAGGGCGCACCACGACGACGTACTGAACGCCTTCCGGTGCGTCCCTGCGGGACAGCCGGCCGATGAGAGGCGAGATACGAAGCGCGGGGAAGCGAACGACGCGACGCAGATGACGGGTTGCCGCGCGGCGGCTGGCCTCACCGAGGCGCATAGGGACTGTCGGCAGCGTCCAACGGATTTCACGGTCGGGCACAGACGGGATCAGGAGGAGCAGGCGTTTCGGGGAATCGATGACAACGGGACGTACTACGTCGCGGCCATCCGGATGGGCATCGTCCATGCCTCAACGCTCCGTGATGTTATTCGAATAACACCCCAAGGCGTCCCGATGGGTGACGCACGGAGGACCGGGGCCGGTAAGCGAAGACATTCCTCGGTCACCCACATCAGTGGTCCACTCGCGAGCCGCGGTTCAGCGGGGTGCGCCTGTCACAGGATTCGCGTCGTGAGTACTGCGAAGAAGACGGCGCAGAAGCGTCGCCAACCGCGTCGCACCCTGACTGAACCAGTGATTCAGCCGATCCCCGGGGAGTCTCTGACCAGCTGGATCGGTGCACTCGCCGAGCAACAGGATTTCGAGATGAAGCCGCTCCTTCGGGAGCTTCACCTCGACAGACTCGACGGGCTTTCGGGGGCCGAAATGCGGTTGTCCGATCCTGTGGTTCGGCGGATGGAGAAGCTGACCGGAATCGAGGCCGAGCGCCTGCACGCGATGACTCTGGCGCGCTATGCCGGCAACGCGCTACCGCATCTGCCGCTGCTCTCGTCTGACGGTGTGGTGGTTCAGCAATGGCACAAGGGGGCGTGGTTCCACCACTCGCAGGCACGCTGGTGCTCGAAGTGTCTACGGGACAACAACAGTCCGCGCTGGCTCCTGCGCTGGAAACTTCCATGGTCGTTCGCGTGTGTTGACCACGGTGTCTATGTGGTGACCGAATGCCCGGCGTGCTGGGACACCGTCCGTTTCCGGCAGGACGCCCCACCTGAGCGCACCTGCGAAAACTGGACAGACGAGGGTGAATGGTCTTACGGCTATGGCCTTGGAGAACCATGCGGCTTCCCGCTGGTCATGTGCCAGCCTGTGCCGGTGAGTGACGACTCCGTTCTGGCCTTGCAGACGCGTGTCAACGCGTGGCTCGACGGATCGCCCACGCATGAGGACAGGTTGCTCGTGGCCCTGGCGGCCGTGCTCATCCCCCTCCTGTCGCCGTCGATGGTGCGGCGCGGTGATCCCCTCCTGCGGTACGCGGTGCGCTCCCCAGGGGCACCTCCCAACGGCAGAGGAAAGGCAGAAGGCCGTGGACCGACTCACTTCGGGTGGCGGCCGCCGTCTATGCCGCAGACCAGCTTCTGCGCCGCGGGTATTCCGCCAGCGAGGTCGCCAACTGGATCGCCGGCCTTCGGCTCCTCGACCATCGGCGTACGCCGTGGCGCATGGACGTGGCGGAGCTGGCGTACGGGCCTTCTCTCCGGCCCAATCCCTTCGTTGAGCCGCTTGTGCACCGTGGGCTGATCACTCTCGGCGGCTGGCTCTGACGACGACTGGAGTTTCAAGTACGGCCTCGGGCCGTCAGTCGTGCAGAACCAGCACCACCGGACACCGCACATGGTGGACCAGCGCGTGGGCGACTGGCCCGGTGTACGGGCCGACAACTGCACGGCGCCTACAGCTGCCGACCACCAGCAGACCCGCGCCGCCCGCGGCCCGGACGAAGACGTGTGCAGGGGCGCCGCCAGTACCAGAGCGCGCCGACCGCGGCGGACGCCGTGGCCAGGGTGATGCCGAGGACCGGCCATCGGCTGTCAGCGATGCGCAGGCCCGTCAGGAAGGTCACGGCGGTCAGGACGAGCGGCACGAGGAGAGAAAGGAGCGCGCGGAATGCGGCCGCCCCTACTTCCGGTTCGAGGCGGGAGATCCGGTGGCGCGGGGCGGGTGTGGTGTCGGCGAAGTAGTAGGCGAGGACACGGTCTGCCAGGCGGGCGTCAGCGCGCTGGTAGGCCACCGCCATGTACGGGAGCCAGACGAGGGGGGCGACCAGTCCGACCAGGAAGACCACACCGAGGAGCAGCCACCGCCAGGCCTGGACGGCGACCCGGCGTACGCGCCGGCCCGCGGCCTGGCTCTCGTCGCCTGGCGTGAGCACGCCGAGGAGGTGGGCCATGCGCAGGGTGACGTCCCACAGGGCCACCCATCGCTTCCAGCGGGCGGGTGCGCCGACGGCGTGTCCGGTCCGGGCGAGCGCGTCCTGCGCCTGCCGGGTGTCCTTGTACACGCCCTGGAGGACGAGGAGTTCGCCGGCGCGGGCGCTCGCCGTGGGGTCGCGGCCGTCGAGGGCGGCCAGCTCCAGGACCGTACGTGCCTGGCGGAGCAGCGCCGCGCAGAACGCGACGGGAATGAGCACGGAGAACGGGCCGCCTACGAAGGATCCCTCCGATACGACGGCCCGTCGGCCGCGAGCGACCACCTGGGCCCGGAGCTCCGTCTAGGTGGTGTTGGGGTGGTTCCGTCGAAGCCAGGCGATGGCTTCGGGCACGGCCGGACCGATGCGGCGGACGGCGAAGTCGGCGAGGAGTTCGGGGAGGTGCCCAGGATCGGTGACGACCGACGCCAGCAGCGAGCGTTCAAGGGAGGGCTCCTTGCGGGAACCCGCAGTGCTCAGATTCTCCCGATGCGGCACAGATCGTATCTATCATGAACCACCCCAATCGGAGTAAATAGACAGCTCTCGCTCCTTTCGCCCCGCCCTCTCAAGCTCTCGGCTCTGATCGAGTCGGGGGATCCCCAGCGCCCTGGGACTCCCCAAACCCCGTATCGCGCTTCGTGCTCGTCTTCATGTGACCGACGGGTCGAGAGCGTCGACCAGGTGCGGCACCTCGCTCACGGTCGTCATCTGCGCGTCCGGGACGGCGCATTTGAGCGACGAACCGCAGGTGGAACGCCTCCTTGGTAGCGGCCCTGATCCATTCCGGGGAGTGCCGCGCCGCCCGCGGCTTCTCCGGCACACCCGCGGCCCAGGGGGAGGGGTTGCCGAACGCGGGTGCCGCGTGGACAGAGGGGACGTGAAAGACCCCGTGAGCAGCGGCGCCTCAGAGATGCCGTCCTCCGCCACGGTCAGCAGGGCGGGGGCGTAGGCGTGGAGCCAGCCGGGCAAGGGCGGGCGATGGCCTGGTGAACGGGGCATTGGCCCCTGTGCGCCGTGCGCAGGGGCAGGAGGACTGGGATGCTGGGTGAAGAGGCGCAGCCCATGACCCGAGCTTGACGGACAGTGGTGGTGAGCGCTGTGGCAGAGCCCGAGGAGAACGCTCCAGGGCCGGCCGGTCCAACCGTTCCGTGCACCGATCCCTTGGGGGACCCGTTTCTGCGCACCCGGATCGTGCTGCCGACGAGGCCCGCCACATTCCTGCGGCGGCAGCGGCTCGTCCACCACCTCGACCAGGCTTTCCGGACACCGTTGACCCTGCTCAACGGTGCGGCCGGGGCCGGCAAGACCCTGCTGGCCGCCGACTGGGCCGCCGGCCTGCGGCAGCCGGTCGCCTGGCTCACCGCTGAAGTGGGGGACCGGCGTCCTGGGGTGTTCTGGGCGTACGTCATTCAGGCCCTACGTGCCTGCGGTGCGCCGGCATCCGACGCGGTCGGGGCCCCTGCACACGCGACCGGGGTGGACCGCAAGCTGCTGACAGCGCTCGCCGCCGAGCTGAACGATCGTGACCAGCCCGTGGTTCTCGTGCTCGACGACTACGACCGCGTGACCGCTCCGGAGGTCGCGGAGCAGCTGGAGTTCGTCCTGCACCACGCCGGGCGGGGGCTGCACCTCGTCCTCGTCACCCGCACCGAGCCGCTGCTTCCGCTGCACCGTTACCGGGCGGCCGGCGAGCTGACGGAGATCCGCGCCGCCGAGCTGGCCTTCACCTCCGAGGAGGCCGTCGCACTGCTGGAGCTGCACGGTCTGAGCCTTCCGGTCCACGCCGCGCGCGCCCTGGTGGACCGCACCCGCGGCTGGGCCGCCGGCTTGCGCCTGTCCGCCCTGGCCGCTCGGGAGAGCGCCGACCCGGAGCGCTACCTGAAGGAGTTCGAAGCGGACCGCAGTACGATCGCGGACTTTTTGCTGGCCGAGGTCCTCAAGGGTCAGTCTGAGGAGACACAGGACCTCCTGCTGCGTGTCAGCGTCCTGGAACGCTTCTGTCCCGGGCTCGCCAACGCGCTGACCGGCCGCACCGATGCCGAGCCCATTCTCGTCGGGCTGCACCGCGCGAACGCGTTCGTCGAGCACCTCGAGCGCTCGTGGTACCGGCTCCACCCGCTGTTCGGGGAGATACTCCGGGCCCATCTGCGCGTGCGCCTGCCCGGGCTGGAGCCGGAACTCCACCGGCGGGCCGCGCGGTGGCTGCGTCGTTACGGATTCCTCCCGGAGACACTCGCCCACGGCGCCGCCGCGGGCGAGTGGGATTTCGCCGCCGGTGCCCTCATAGACGACCTGGCGATCGGCCAGCTCTTCACCGGCCTGCGCTCAGGCGACCTGGCCCAGTTGTTCTCCCACATGGGGCCCGGGGCCAGGAGCCCCGCGACGGACCTCGTGCGTGCGGCCCGCGACCTGGCCCAGTGCGACGTCGACCGTGGTCTGGCGCGTCTGCGCCACGCCGAGGAGCGTCTGGCCGCCGACGCATCCGAACCGGCGCCTGACGTGGCGCCCGACCGGGCGGCCGCCCAGCTGAGCTGTGCGCTGCTGGAGGCACTGGCCGCCCGGCTGACCGGATCTCCCCCATGGGCCGAGAAGGCCGCCGAAGCGGTCGATGAGCTGCGGCGGGAAGTCCCGGAGCACCTCCTGGACAAGCATCCCGAAATCCGCGCTCTGCTGCTGACCCATCTGGGATCGGCGCGCCTGTGGGCCGGGCGTTTCGAGGAGGCACGCGCTGCCCTGACCACCGTGGCCGGCACTCCCGGCGGAGCCTCCACCGTGCTGCCCCGGGAGGAGTCGATGGGGCACCTGGCCCTGCTCGACTATCTGAACGGCTGGCTCGGCCGGGCTGAGCGCAAGGCCCTGGCCGCGGTGTCCGAGACAGAGCGGGTCGGCATGCCCCAGCCGTCAGGCTCCGGCATCGAACGGCTGGTCCTGGCCGCCGTGGCCGTCGACCGCCATGAGCTGGACCGGGCCCAAGCCCTCCTCGACGAGACGGCCCGGCTCCCGTCGGGAACGCGGGATCCGGTGCCGGCGGCGGGGCGAGCCCTCGCCACCGCTCGCCTCCTGTTGGTCAGGGGCAAGGCACGAGCTGCCGTCGAGGCGGCGGACCCGGCCGTCTCCGCCGCCGTGTCCTCACCTTGGGCGGCAGGCCATGAAGCGCTCGTCGCCTCCGCCGCCCACCTGGCCGCAGGACGGCCGGACGAAGCCGCCGAGGTGCTCCAGGGCGTGTCCGGCGACCAGCCGGCGTGTGCCGTTCAGGCCGCGGCGATCCAGCTCGCCGCAGGGCGTCCAGGGGCGGCCATCGACCTGCTCGACAGCATCCACACCCAGGGCGGGACGGGTCCGGCGGTGACCGTGAGGGCAGCGCTGGTGAGGGCTCAGGCCGCGGAGGGCGCGGGAGACACCGCCACCGCCCGCAGGCTCGTGGCGCAGGCGCTCCTCGACGCCCGGCGCGAGCGGCTGCGGCGTCCGTTCCTCGATGCCGGAGCGTGGATCCGGCCTCTCCTGGCCACGGACTCACTGCACGAGCTGGCAACGGGCTGGCTCACGCCCGGCCTGCCGCGACGCGGTGAGCAGCCCGGCCCGGAAGTGCTGCCCTCGCTGCTCGTCGCGGTGGAGCTGAGCGGACGCGAGCGCGACGTCCTGGAGCGACTGGCCCGGATGATGTCGACGGAGGAGATCGCCGCCGACCTCTACGTGTCGGTGAACACGGTGAAGACCCACCTCAAGAGCGTGTACCGGAAGCTGGCGGTGAACCGGCGAGGCGACGCGGTGCGCCGCGCACGCGACCTCGGGCTGCTGTGAACGCGCGTCGGTAAGAGGGCTCGTCGCCCGCCCTCCCCACCGGCAGGACATCACAGGGTGCAGCCCTTCCCCCGTGGCGGGTGAGGCACGGGGCGCGTACTTCGGATGCGATGGATGGGAAGAGCGGCGGGGCTTGCGCCGGCCGCTGCCCGGCCGACTCCGCCGGCGTACCGGAACGACTCGGCGAGGTGGACAGCGTGAAGCACTGGCGGGCTCTGATCGTCCTCGGTACGGCCCAGTTCCTGATGGTCCTGGACACCTCCGTCATGAACGTGTCCATCAGTCAGCTGGTCGAGGACTTCGACACGGAGGTCACCGCCATCCAGGCCGTCATCACCTTGTACGCGCTGGTCATGGCCGCTTTCATGATCATCGGCGGCAGGTTCGGGGACATCCTGGGGCGTCGCCGCATGTTCCTTCTGGGGCTGGTCGTCTACGGCGTGGGGTCGGCCCTGACCGCCGCGGCACCCACTCTGTGGGTCCTCACGCTGGGCTGGTCCGTCATCGAGGGGCTCGGGGCCGCCATGGTGCTGCCGGCCATGGCCGCCCTCGTCGCGGAGTCGTACCGGGGGCGGGACCGGGCCGTCGCCTACGCGGTCATCGGCGGGCTCGCCGGCGCCGGGATCGCGGTCGGTCCGCTGCTGGGCGGCTGGGTGACGACGTACCTCACCTGGCGGCTGGTCTTCGCCGGCGAGGTCGTGGTCGTCGTGGCCGTCCTGCTGTGCCGCCGGGTGATCGCGACGCCCGCCCCTACCGGCCCACGTCCCCGGCTGGACGGGGTCGGCGCGGTACTCTCCGCGGCCGGACTGGGGCTGGGCGTGCTCGGGGTGCTGCAGAGCAGCACCTGGGGATGGGTGCAGCCCCGCAACCCTCCCTTCACCGTTTTCGGCTTCGCCCCGACACTGTTCGTCGTCGGCGCCGGGGCGGCCGTCCTGGCCGTCTTCCGGCACTGGGAGCAGCGGCGGGACGACCGAGGCGCCGACCCCCTCGTGCACCTGTCCCTGCTGGGCAGGCCCGCACTGCGGTCCGGCCTGATGACACTGCTGAGCCAGAACCTCATCCTGCTGGGCCTGTTCTTCGCCATCCCGCTGTACTTGCAGGTGGTTCAGGGGTTCGACGCCTTCGAGACCGGCCTGCGTCTGCTCCCGGTTTCCGCCACCATGCTCGTGACCTCCCTGTCCGCGTCCTCGCTGGGGCGGGTGGTGGGGCCGCGCCGGGTGGTCCGGCTGGCCCTGGCGACCCTGGCGGCGGCCATCGTGTGGCTGCTGGCCACCATCGACCCGGTCATCGACGACGCGCAGTTCGCCGGAGCCATGGCCCTGCTGGGCGTGGGGGTCGGCCTGCTCGCGTCGCAGCTGGGCAACGTCGTCCAGTCCAGCGTCGGCGAGGAGGAACGCAGTGAGGCCGGAGGGCTCCAGTTCACGGCACAGAATCTGGGCTCGGCGCTGGGCACCGCGCTCATCGGGTCGATCCTCATCGGTGCGCTGGCCCACGCCTTCACCTCGCAGGTGGCGGACAACCCGCGGCTGTCAGAAGAGACCCGAGAGCAGGTCGGTGTCGCTCTCCAGGCCGGGATCACCTTCATCTCCACCGATCAGGTGCGCTCGGCGGCCGAGCGTGCCGGGCTGCCGCCGTCCGAGGTCGACGCCGTCGCGGACTCCTACGCCTCCGCGCAGCTGGACGGCCTGAAGGCGGCGATCCTGGCCACTGGCGGCATCGCTCTCGCCAGTTTCCTGGTCACGCCGCACCTGCCGACCGCCCGGGAAAGGCGTCCGCGGCAGCCGGACGCCGAAGCTCCGGCCGGAGCGACCGGATCGACGCGCTGAGTTCCGAGGGAGTCACCGGTGTGCAGGACCAGAGCCACGACCGGCCCGGCCACGGCCCGCGGGGCGCGCCGTGCCGAGCGCCGGGCCCGCGCGGACTACACGGGCGGCGTCTATGGATCCATGCTCGCGGCCTCCGTGGTGATCGGCGCGGGCTCCTTGGGCTCGTTCCCCCGCACCGAGCTGGTGCTGCTGCTGTTGCTCACCAGCGTGGTGTTCTGGATCGCGCACGTGCATGCCCAGCTGTTCGGGGCGCGCCTGGCGCAACAGGCTCTGGACCGCCGGGTCGTGGTGCACGTGTGCCGTGACGAGTGGCCGATCGTCAAGGCCGCCTTCCCGCCGGCCGCCGCGGTGGCTGTCAGCCCGCTCCTGGGCCTGGACGTGCGAGGTGCTCTCTGGCTGGCTCTCTCCGTCGCCGTGGCCGGCCAGGTGGGCTGGTCCGTGGCCGCGGCACGCCGCGCCGGTGCTTCGCCGCGGCTCATGGTCGCCACCGCATCGGTCAATCTGTTGCTCGGCCTGCTGATCATCTCCTTCAAGATCGTTCTGAAGCATTGACCCGTGGCGTCCGGTCGCCGGGCGACGGTCACCTGTACCGGGTGAGGTCCGACGGAGCACGGAGGCGGACGATCGCAGGTAAGGGCACCGTCCGCCAGTCCCTGGCAGTCCGTGGGAGAACAGCTCGTGCGCTACGAGATCCGAGTCGAGGGACACCTGTCGGAAACGCTGGCCAAAGCCTTTCCGGAGCTGGGCCACGTGGTGATGGCCGGCCAGACCGTCCTGTTCGGCCCTGTCGTGGACGAGGCGCACCTGTACGGGCTGCTGGCAAGATGCCAGTCACTGGGACTGCGCGTCGTGGAGATGCGGCAGCTGCCGGAGTGACGGGACCGGGCGGTGTGCTGCACGGAATCGGCCCGGGGAGGTCCGTGAGCAACGACCGGCCGGCCCGCTGGACGGCGAGCGGTGCGGCCGCCCCCCTGCCTCCTCATGACCCTGTCGCGCGACCTCACGTGGTGACGGGGCAAGGGGCAGTCCTCAGAGCCGCTCCGCCCTCATCCGGCCGGAACGACAGGCGGTTTTCAGCGCCGCGAAGTCCCGCTCATTCTGGTCGGCGTAGGACTGGGCGAACTCGGTGAGCGCGCGGTCGAAGCGGTCGCTGGCGCCCAGGTAGGCGGCGAGGGCGATGGGATCGCCCGAGCGGGCGTGGGCCCGTGCCAGGGACGCCCCGCACAGCCGGCCGAAGAGGGCGAGCAGGCCTGGCCCCATGGTCTCCGGCTGTGCAATGCCCTTCCAGTCCCACAGCTGGCGCACGTAGAAATCGCGGCCCTGCCCGTCGAGGCCCACGACGTGCGTCCAGCCCAGGAAGACGTCGCCGGCCGTCTGCATCAGGCGCTGCCCCGCCACCACCCGGCGGCCCTGGTTGTCGTAGCGTTCGCCACCCGTGTGGGCGGCCAGCACCGACTCCTGGGCCTCCTTGGCCTGCAGCAGAAGGGGGTCGTCGTCGTCCCTGCCGAGCAGGAGCAGCACCCAGCAGCGCGTACCGACACTGCCGACACCCACCACCTTCCGGGCCATGTCCACCAGGCGGTAGTGGCGCAACAGGTGCCGGCGCTCGGACGGCAGGGTCCGTGCGTACCCGTCCAGGAGGGTCTGGAGTTCCTTCTCACGCCCAGCCTCGGACGGGTCGGCCGACAGCTGACCGAGCGGGGTGATCAGCGGTGGGTCCGGTGCGATGCGCCGGCCCTCGGCCATGACGCGGGTGAGTTTCGCGAAGGCCCGGAGGTGAGTACGCGTGCGGGCCCGCGCCGTGGCTCTGGCGGTACGGTGCACGGCCTCCCCGTCCATCGATGAGGCCAGTTCCCGGATCCGGTCGGCGTCGTCCTGGGCGTACCAGATGTCCAGGGTGCGCATGCCGGCGAACTCGCGCATCCGCTCCCGGTACGCCCGCACGCAGGCCCGCACGGTGCTGTTCTGCTCCTTGAGCGAGAAGCCGTTCGCCCGGGCCGCCGTCACGAAACCGGCCGCCAGCCGTTTGACGTCCCACTCGAACGGTCCGGGCAGGGTCTCGTCGAAGTCGTTGATGTCGAAGACCAGACGGCGCTCCGGCGAGGCGAGCAGCCGGAAGTTCAGCGGGTGGGCGTCCCCGCAGAGCTGCACCTGCAGCCCGGTGTTGGGGAGGGGCCCCAGGTCCGCCGCCATGATCGCGGCAGCGCCGCGGTAGAAGCGGAATGGCGACTCCAACATGCGGCCGTAGCGAATCGGCATCAACTCCGGTACTCGCTCGGCAGACTGACGCTCTATCACCTCGATGGGGTCGGGCCGCTGCTGTGCGGTCTCGTACCAGCCGTGCGACGAACGCGACGCCCGACTGCGCGCGTTCCTGCCGTGCGCCGCTCGCTCGGCCGGGGACAGGGACGCGGTGAAAGCGCTGGGCACGGTCATGGTCCGGCCTCCTCGTCCGGCGTCCCGGCGTCGGTGCCGGAACGCGCTTCCGCCGACGGCCCGCGGCGCTGCCGGCGCAGCCCCGCCTGGACCGCGCTCGCCAGCGCCCGTGCGGCGACGCCGATGAGCAGCAGCCCTCCCGTCATCTGGAGCATCGTCAGCACGCGCCCGGTCTGGGAACGTGCCGTGATGTCCCCATAGCCGACGCTGCTGAATGTGGTCAGAGTGAAGTACAAGGCGTCTGTCCTGGTCAGCGGCTCACTGAAAGAGCCCGGGGCGGAGCGGTCCAGCAGGTAGTAGGCGCCGGCGAAGAGGACCAGGAACAGCACCAACGTGGCGGCCAGGGCCTCGACGGCCTTCAGGCGCGGGTGGGGTGAGCGCACGATGGCCCGCATCTCCCACCCGAACACCAGCAGCACCGCCACCAGGCCGCACACGAGCAGTGCCGACGCACCAGCCGTACCGCGCTCGTCCAGAGGCAGCAGGTAGTAGGCGGTGACGAGGCCGACGGCGATGAGCACGGCGCGGGCGCCGGCGACGACCGCCGCCCACCGGCGGGGGCGGAGCCGCCGACGCGGACGGTGCGCGTCCGGCCCGGACCGGGCGCGGTCCGTCCGGGCTGTGCTCGGATCGCTCATCTCGTGTCTTTCGTTCCCGTCCTGCAGGAAGGTGGATGGGCTGGGCGCCGGGGGACTTCCACCTCACCGCAACGGCGGCGTCGAGGGATCACCCGTGGTGGGTGAGCCGTCACCCACCGGCAGGCGTGACCCTGGAGCGGTCAGGTGCTCGCACACCGCCCCCTCACACCCCGCCCCGTCGGCGTCCGGAGGCGACCACTCGATCACACGAGGAGGAGCCATGACCATGTCGCGTGGTCCGGCATCGCGCGCCGGGCAGGAACACGAGCCCGACGGGGCGGCCTCCGGTGTGCCGGGCGACTCCGCGTACATGCTTGCGCGGCTCGGCCGTTCATGGACCTGGCTCCTGGGGTCGGCCGTCGCGACGCTGGTGCCGGGCGTCCTGGTTCTGGTCTGGCCGGAGGCGACCCTGCACGTCCTGGCGGTCCTCATCGGCCTGTACCTGCTGGTGACCGGGGCGTTCCGGTTCGTGGCCGTCTTCGCGCGAGAGGGGCATGAACGGCTCCCGGGGCTGCTCTTGGCCGTGCTGTACGTCCTGGCCGGGGTGCTGTGCCTGCGGAACCCGCTGCAGACGATCGCCGCGCTCTCGCTGATCGTCGGAGCCGTCTGGCTCGTGTCCGGCATCCTCACCCTCTACACGGCCATCGCTGTCGAGGATCTGCCGCACCGTGGCGTCGTCACGGTCGCCGCCGTACTCGGCATCGTCGCGGGGATCGTGGTCCTCGCCCTACCGGCCGAGTCGGCCCGCGCCCTGACCCGGCTGCTCGGCCTGTGGCTCGTCCTGCTCGGCCTGGCCGAGGCGGTGGTCGCCCTCGCGTGGCGGGCCGCGTTCCGAAAGACGTACACCACCGGGCTGCACGCCCCCGCCCCGACGGCCTGACACCGTGCGCGGCTCCGGTGCGGCTGCCTCCATGACCGTCATCCCGATCGGCGACCGGCGCGGCCGCCGCGGCGCACACGGAGAGGAGCTCCCATGAACCCGGCCGCGACCCCGGATCCGCCGGACTCCGGCGGATCCGCGAACCGGAAACACGTCATGACCGCCGAGGAACGAGCGGAATACGAGCGACTGCGCCGTCACGCGGCGCTGCGCCACCGGTGGCTACGCCAGGCCGGCTCCTCGGTCCTCCTCCTGCTGGCCCTGCTGCTCGCTCCCCTGGCCGTCGTCGCGGCCTGGCTCCAGGACACGGTCTCCGACACCGACAGGTACGTGGAGACCGTCGCGCCGCTGGCATCCGAGCCGCCCGTGCAGGAGGCCGTGATCAACCGGCTCACGGACCGCGTGGTGGACAACGTGGACGTCGCGGCGGTGACGGACTCGCTCGCCAAGGCCCTCCAGGACGCCGGGGCTCCACCCCGCGTCGTAGAGGGGGCCGAGTCCCTCGAGGGTCCGCTGCGCAACGCGGTCAGGACCGTCGTGGACCGCATCGTCACCCGCGTGATCACCAGCGACGTCTTCCAGCAGGTGTGGGAGGGCGCCAACCGGCGGTCGCACGCCGCGGTGGTGAACGTGCTCACCGGCGACAGCGAGGGCGCCGTGCGCGCCGAGGGCGACACCGTCCAACTGGACGTGGGAGAGGTCGTCGACCAGGTACGGGAGCGGCTCGTCGACGCGGGTTTCGACAAGGCCGCCGCCATCCCGGACACCGACCGGACGATCACTCTGTTCCAGACGGAGGAACTGGGCAAGGCGCAGGACATGATGCGGCTGCTGGACATCCTCGGCACCTGGCTGCCCGTCCTGACCGTCGCACTCGCCGCGCTCGCTGTGTGGACCGCTCCGGCACACCGGGTGATGCTGTTGATCACCGCGACGGGTGTCGGCGTGATGATGGTGGTGCTGCTCGTCGCGCTGGCCGTCGTCACACGGGTCTATCTGGGCTCGGTCCCGCCCACGGCGCTGCCCGCCGACGCGGCCGCGGCGATCTACGACACGTTCGTCCGTTTCCTGCGCGACAGCACGCGCACTCTGCTGGTCGTGTCGGTGATCACGGCACTGGTCGCGTACCTGTACGGTCCCGGACGTCCCGCCCGCGCCGTCCGCACGGCGGCGGATCGGGGCACGGCGGCCGCCGGCCGGGGGCTGCGCCGCGCCGGGGTGCGCACCGGGTCCACAGGTCGCTGGCTGACGGACCACCGGGCATGGATCACCGGTGGCGTCATCGCGGCGGGAGCGCTGGCGCTGGTGCTCTGGAACCACCCCACGGTCGGAGCGGTGGCGCTCGTTCTCGGCATCGCCCTGGCCGTCCTGATCATCCTGGCGATCCTCGCGGCCGCCGCCGGACCGGCCGGCCGGGCAGCAGACCGGGCGGCCCCGTGAGCCATGGCCGGGAAACCCGGCCTCGGGCCGGCGTCCCGCAGCCGCGGGGAGACCGACCCCTGATCCGACGGCAGGAGCGCGTCGGCCGGTGGTGCGCCCGCGCGGCACGCACCTCACCCGCGCCGGGTGAGGCGCCCGGCGCTTGCCGTGGGCACGCTGAAGACGGCACAGAACCGCTGCCGGGCCAACGCCCGGGACGGAGGACGGACATGAGCGCGCAGACCTACCTGGCGTACGACTATCCGCTGCTGGGCGCCTTCTGGACCATGCTCTGGTTCTTCCTGTGGATCATGTGGTTCATCCTGCTCTTCCGGATCATCGTCGACATCTTCCGTGACGACCGACTGAGCGGTTGGGCGAAGGCCGGCTGGTTGGTGTTCTGCATCGTCCTGCCCTTCCTGGGCGTGTTGGTCTACGTCATAGCCCGCGGCAAGAACATGGGCCGCCGGGAGGTGGCGCAGGCGCGTGCGCAGCAGGAGGAGTTCAACGCCTACATCAGGGAGACCGCGGCCGGCGGCCGGCCCAGCAGCATCGACGAGCTCGCCAGGCTGTCCGAGATCCGCGCCCGCGGCGACATCACGGACGAGGAGTTCCGCAGGGCGAAGGAACTGGTCCTGACCGACTACGGTCCGGCAAGGCCCCCGGGCTCCACCCACACCTCTGGTCGCTGAGTATCCGAACACCACGAAACGAGGCGCAAGATGACCACGGCACACACCCGGCCGGCACACACGGCCAGGCAGGAATGGGCAACCGGCCTGACGGCCTTCGGGGCCGTGATGCTCTTCCTCGTCGGCGTGCTCGACATCTTCCGGGGCATCATGGCCATCGCCGAGGACGACATCTTCGTCACGACGCGCAACTACGTGTTCGAGTTCGACCTGACCGGCTGGGGCTGGATCCACCTCGCTCTGGGCGCGGTCGCCGTGATCGTCAGCATCGGGCTGCTCCAGACCGCGACCTGGGCGCGCGTCGCCGGCGTGGCCATCGCCGGACTCGTCATCATCGCCAACTTCCTCTCCCTGCCGTACTACCCGGTGTGGTCGGTCGTGATGATCGCGATCTCGGGCTTCATCATCTGGGCCCTGTGCGTGGTCCGGCGCGACAGCCTCTTCGACCTGTCCGAGGAACGGCCACCGCACAGGGTGTGAGGCGAAAGAGAAGAGCCGACAGGTGGGACCACACGGCGGGGACACGAGGGGATCGGGAGAGGCAGGACCCCCGACCGTACTCAAGGGCAGTGCCGGACGGGCCCGCCTCGCCGTGCTCGCCCTGCTGGGAAGCATCCTGGTGCCGCTCGTCGCCGCCGGTCTGCGGAGCGTGCTGTGGGCGCTGGCCGGCATCGCCGGACTGGCGCTCGCCGCCGTGGGGGTGTGGTGGACCCTGGCGCACACAGGTGCGCTCCGTGCCCTCGGGGCGGCCCTGTCGGTGACCGCGCCGGTCGCTGTCCTCGCCCTGTATGCCGCGTTCGGCATGCTGGGACCGGCCTTGCTGTCCCTGGGCCTGTGGGTGCTGGCCGTGACAGCAGCACGTACGGCCCTGCGCCCCGGGCACACCGCCTCCGAGCAGTCCGAACAGGCTGTCGTCGAGGCGCCCCGCAGCCCCTGGATCCTCATGAATCCGCGCTCCGGCGGCGGCAAGGTGGGCCGTTTCCATCTGGCGGAGAAGGCCCGGGCGGCCGGCTGCCGGGTGGTCCTGCTCGAAGGGGGCCAGGATGTCGCCGAACTGGCCCGGCAGGCCGTCACCGAGGGGGCCGATCTGCTGGCGGTGGCGGGCGGCGACGGCACTCAGGCACTGGTGGCCGAGGTCGCGGCGCGCCACGACGTGCCGTTCGTGGTGATTCCCACCGGTACGCGCAACCATTTCGCCCTCGATCTCGGCCTCGACCGCGACGATCCGGCGGCGGCCCTGGAAGCCCTGACCCACGGCGTCGAACTCCGCATCGACCTCGGGTACGCCGCGGACCGGGTCTTCGTCAACAACGCCTCGTTCGGAACGTACGCGTCCGTCGTCACCGACCCCGCGTACCGGGATGCCAAAGCCCGCACGACCCTGCGCGTCCTCCCCGGCCTCCTCACCGGCGAGGACGCGCCCAGACTGCGGGCGCGGGCCGACAGAACGCGCGTCGAGGGACTTCAGGCACTCCTCGTCAGCAACAATCCCTACGGACGTGCCGTCGACGCGGCCCATCCGGGGCGCAGGGAACGGCTGGACTCTGGCCTACTCGGCGTGGTGTGCGTGCGGGTCGGCAACACCGCTCAGGCGGCCCGCTTGGTGCGCGGCCAGCGCTCTGGGGGACTCATCCAGCTGAGCGCCGGGGAAGTCGTCGTCGAAGCCGACACTGACACCCTCCCGGTCGGCATCGACGGAGAGCACGTCGTTCTCCCGTCACCCGTCGTGTGCCGCAGCGCGGCCGGGGCACTCCGGGTGCGTGTGCCACGCCGTCGCCCCGGTACGCGAGGGGCGGGCGGGGTGACGGCCGACTGGCCGCGCGTGGCACGGCTGGCACTGGGCCGCCTGTTCCCGGGCCGAGGGCAGGACTTTGCAGCCTGAGGACCAGTTCTCACCGTGGGATTCGTGAGCAGTGGTGCGGAACGCCTCCTCGTGAGGCCAGGGCTGCTGCCCACCTGCGAGACCCCGGCAGCGAATGGGTATGCCATGGGTCTGGCCTTCTTGATCGTGACCGTGTCGACGTGCGCCCCGGGTTGGACCACGGGAGCCCCTTGCCATTCGCCTTGGGTGACCTGGGCCCAGATGGTCGCTGACGCGGCAATGTGTGGCGCCTCCCCTCATGTGGGGAGTGATCGCTGGGCCAGCGACTTCGCCGAACGGCGCTGGAATACGAGAACCGGGCCTCCGCCGGCGTTACCTACCAGAACAGCGCAGATAGATTGCAGCGCCTGTGCGGCACAACGCACGCCATGAGGGGTGTGGTTGCCTGTTTTTCCAGGTCCTCTTGTCGCCGCCGGGATACCTGTCCTTCCCTGTGCCCTGTACACAGGCTCCCGTCGGATGGACTGGCCCCGCATGTCCATCCTCAGGTTGTCGGCTCGCGCGGCGCGCTTGTGCAGACAACTGTCGGTGAGGCAAAGGGGACATGTGCATGTGCGCCTGGGCTGTCACGCCCTATGCCTGAGATGCCACCACGTACGGCACTGAAGCCCCCAGGACACGCATGTGGAGCCGAGCAGACTCAACCAGCAGCCTCATTGCGGCACAGGACAGCGCCTCTTACCTGTCCGCCTTACCCATCAGGCACAGCCAGGACCAGGGCAGGCATACCCGAGGAAGCAGG
Source organism: Streptomyces sp. KR55 (assembly GCF_052245645.1). Lineage (NCBI taxonomy): Bacteria > Bacillati > Actinomycetota > Actinomycetes > Kitasatosporales > Streptomycetaceae > Streptomyces > Streptomyces sp. KR55. The sequence goes on from NZ_JBQQCE010000132.1 coordinate 18,189, forward strand.
GCCCCACCATGCCCAGGCGATCATCTATCCCCTCCGGGTAGGCCCAGATAAGGACAGAGACATGGGCAGAAACCTACCCAGTTGCCCAAGAAAGAAATTACGGGCACTAATCGAAACGGACCTAGAAACATGGGCAAGGTAACCAGCCAGCCGGAGTGACACAGGGAAGTACCAGGAAACACAGGCGAGAGAAACATTCCGCCCTAGCAGCAAACCCCACAGGGGAAAATTGCGACCTTTTCGAGCACTCTCGAACTTGACCGACAAGGGTAATTGATCACGTCGCCAGTTCGAGTGAAATACCCCTTGCGGAGAGGGCTGCCGATGCCCTGTCATAGATACGGTTCACCAATGATTGAGGACCTTCCATGGGAAGAATTTGCCGGTCACCCTGACACGCACATCGCAAAGCTCGAGGAGAGGGAGGAGGGTCTGCAAAAGGACCTCTACAAGGTGCGTCAGGAGCTGCGCCTGGCACGCCAGCTGAAGAAGCACAAGGACACCGCGGAGGAGTGGAGGCGCAACGACATCCCGGATCAGCGGCAGTCGGCAGCGGACGACGAAGACGACGACACAACAGCAGTCAACGCCCAAGGCCAGACCCGCAAGGATCGCATCCGGGAGATCATGCGCCAGGATCCGATGCGCCTCTGGAAGGCAGGCTCCATGGCCGAAGCCCTGGGCGAACCCGCCAAGACGAAGAGCGTCCGCGTGACCATGGACGAGCTCATGCGTGCCGGCGAACTCGTGAAGCACCCGGGTTCGAATTATCAGCACGCTGCCGGAATCCGGCCAACCCCCTAGAACAGAACTCGAGCACCTACCCTCTACCGAGCAAAAGGCGGCCGCCACCTGGAATTACTTCCGTGGTGGCGGCCTACGGCGACGAACCTCCCGAGAACTTTCCACAGAGCCGGATCAGTTCGTGCCACGCTGTATTTTACGGACGGCCTCGCGCCGCCGGTAGCGCGTTGCGAAATATGGTCCTGCCCTTCGCTCGAAGGGATGACCGCCTTCGTGTTCAGCCTCGAACGTTCCTTCTTTCGGCCTCAATGGCCTCCGTCGTCACACTTCCCGCCCCGGCCACAGGTCCACTTCGAGGGCCTTTTCCAGATTGGCGATGGTGAGCAGGTCGGGCCAAGCCTCACCGGCCAGTGCCTTGGCGATCGTGTAACGGGCGACTCCACTGCGCCGGGACAGCTCGGCGGCCGACCAGCCCTTCTCTGCGATCGCCGCATGGAGCCTGGCAGCCAGCGCCTGGGCGACACGCGCCCCGTGATGCTCCTCCATAACGGCCTCAGGCCACGCGCCGCTGACGCAGTACGCGCGCGGCGGCAGTCGGCGGGCATCTCCTTGGGGCATGAGGTGAAGTCTGACCCATCCGGTCCTCCCCGGTCGCGCGGGACTGCTGCCGCCGATACATGTTATTCGAATAGCACCCCACCTGCCGGGGTGCTGGTGTGGCGGCATGTGATGAGTCAGCGCATTGATTCCTATCGCCCGGCCGGCTCCCCCGCGGGGTGGAGCCGCGTCGGCGACGAGGTGCGCCGCGTGGTCCGTCTCGCCGACCCGCTTCTGCCCTACAAGGCACGTGAACTGCTCACCGCGCTCACGCAGTTGGCGCTCTTCTGCGACGGAGAGGGTCTCCCCGCAAAGGCCGAGGTGTGGCTCTCCCGCGAGGCGATCGAGCGGTTCATCGCGGTCGGCTGTCCCCAGGTGGGCGAGAGCACCCGGGGCAACTACCGCACCAGGCTCCTCCGTCTGCGTGAGGTCGTCCTGGGCGGCGAGTGCCGGACCGGGAAACCCGCCAAGCTGTCGGCCTCCGTTGCAAACAGCCCTTACAGCCGTACCGAACTCGCGGATCTGTGAGGCTGGGCCAGTGGGCAGCCCACCGAGGAGCTGCGCTGGGGCTGTAAGACCCTCATGGCACTTGGTCTGGGCGTCGGCCTCGATTCACCGGAGGTCATCCCGCTACGCGTCCACGACGTCCGCAGAACCTCCAGCGGCAGCGGTTCAGTCGTCGTGGCCACTCGCGCACCCCGGAAACGGGAGATCCTCTGCCGCCGCTCCTGGGAAGGCGTCCTCGCCGCCGCTGCCGACCGTCTCGACACCACAGGCACCGCCCAGTACCTGTTCCGCCCGAACTGCTTCAGTCGCGGCACCAACACTGTCACGAACTTCCTGGACCGCACCAAGCCCAGCCCGGATGCCCCCCGCCTGGTGATGGGCCGTCTCAGGTCCACTTGGCTGGTCGAACTCTTCGAGGAACGGCTACCCATCACCGTCATCGTTGCGGCCGCCGGCGTCGATACCCTCCACGGCCTCTCGCGCATCCTGCCGTTCCTGAACCCCGTCCCCGCCGACGAAGCGGCCCGCTTGCTGCGAGGCGGCCGATGACGACCCCCCACGGGCTGTCCAGCGACCGCCACGAACGCCTGATGGCGATGCGCGCGGAGCGCAGGTACATCGACGACGCCGACGTCGAAGCAGCAATCGAGGAGGTGGACAACAGCGAACTCGTTTCCCTGCTCGAGGAGTTCGTCCACCTCCCTCGAGGCCGACGCCGCACCCTGCATCTCAGAAGCCTGCTCATCGGCCTCTACCTCTGCACTCAGGACACCGGCGGAAAGATCGTCCTGGAACGGGTCACCGACATCCTGTACTTCCGCATCTCCCCGCGTCTGCGCGAGCTGCTGGACATCCCCGACTACGCCGACGACGACCAGGGTTTCGAAGCGGCCTACGCGGTCGTCCGCCGGCTCTTCCACGCGATGAAGGACGCGATGAAGGACGCGATGAACCCGTCCCCGCTGCCGCCCAACGGGCACCTCTCACGCCGAGAGGCCCACAATCTGGTCACAGCAGCAGACACCGACGACCTGGCGGAGCGCGAGCGGCGTCTGGCCCTGTTCACCGAGTTCGTGCTGGGCGCCTCCGTACGGCCTCTCCACAGCCTGCTGACGGAGCTGGCGGAAGTCTCCCTGGGCGTGGACGCCACCCCCGTCCGAACATTCTCCCGCGGCCGCCGCACGAACGGGCCGGAGCTCGCCACGGACCCGGACGCCGGCTGGTACGTCCGGGAAGGCGACCACAGGGACCCCGACGCGCCGGTCTCCGATTCCATGCGCCCGGCTCCGCCGCCCGCCAAGAAGGGCAAGCCCAAGACCTCTCAAGACAAGAAGAAGACCTCGCTCAAGAAGAAGTATCTCTTCGGCTACGACGCCCACCTCATCGTGACCCGTGACGCCGAGCATGACGACGTACTCCTGGACGACGGCACCCCCAACCCCGACGTCCTCCCGGCCCTCGTCCTCGGCGTCTCCCTCGACAAGCCCAGTCACCGCCCCGCGTACAACGGTCTGAAGATCCTCAACCGACTCCGCGAGCGTGGATACAAACCCGGCTACCTTGCCGGTGACCGGGCCTACAACAACTCCGAGCCCGACGAGTGGCAGCTTCCCGTCCGGGCCATGGGCTTCAAGCCCGTCTACGACTACCGTGCGGACCAGCTCGGCAAGCAGGCCGGAACACACGGCGCGATCCTCGTCGAGGGCCGCTGGTACTGCCCGTCCATGCCCGAGCCCCTCATCAACGCCACCATCGACCTGCACGCCGAGCGCATCGACCGGGAGACGTGGGTCCGGCTGATCGCCGCTC